>JBDTNU010000379.1:0-4295 GCA_039933535.1 Caldimonas sp.
GCCGGCGTGTTGCCGCCGCAGATGCGCGAGATGGTGATCGATCGTGCCAGCGCGATTCCGGGCGGGCCGCTTGATCTGGAAGACCTGAAGATCATCGTCCTGATGGTGTTCTGGAGCCTGGGCGAAGAGCCCGATGCGCTGATCCTCGACGAGCTCTTCGTCGCTGAGGAAGACCGCCTGATCCACTGAAAGCAGGACGCGCAGCGTCCGGTATCAACGTGGCCTCAGTTCAGGAGCCGGCTCGGGTCTCCGTCGAGCTTGGCCATCGCGCTGCGGGTCGCGCGCACGGTGAGCGCTTCTTCCTGCGCCGGCACGAGCAGGCCGGCCTGCAGGAAGGCGGCAAGGCGATGCTGCTGGAAAAGCACGCCGCGTCCTTGCGGCGAGACGAACAGCGTCAGCTGGCGGCGCATGCCTTGCCAGGCAAGCTGCACGGCTTCGTTGCGGTTGCGGTAGTCGAGCATGTACCAGCTGCCGACCTGCAGCTCGCGCGCCCACGAGAGCATGGCCGGGGTCGGCATCGAGCCGCCCTCGGCAACCACTTCGAGCTCGGAGCTCTCGTGGCCGGACAGGTCCATCACCAGCGACTCGTCGATGTCGACCTGCTCGGCCTCGGGCAGCAGTTCCTCGAGCGTCTCGAGTCGTTGCATCAGCTCTTCAAGGCGTTCGTGCGAGATCGCTGCGGCCTTGGCGGTGAACGCGGCGGCAAGCGAGTTGTTGAGGCGCTGGATGTGCTCGTCCTGCTTGGGCAGCGGGATGCCGGCCTCGTCCATGCCGTCGCGCAGCGTCTTCAGGAGCGGCGGAAGGCGCCGGATCACTTCGGCTCGCTCGGCGCGCGAGACCTTGGCGCTCGCCGACCAGATCAGGTCGGCGGCGGCGCGCTTCATGTCCTTGGTCGCCTCCGGATTCCCGGTCTTGACGGCCGCCGTCGCGAGCACGTCGGCCCAGACCTGGAACAGGAACTCGCGCACGCCTTCCTGCACCGGCACGTCGTTGAGCATCTTGCGCAGCTCGATCGTGTACTGGATCGCCATCGTCTCGCGCTGCTCGACCTGCTGCGCCAGCGAGACGCCCTTCATCGACGCCTCGTTCTCGTTCTTGAAGTAGTGCTCGAGGAATTTCTCGAACTCGGAAAGCACCGTCTGGAACACACGCCGTCCCGTGTCGGGATACGCCTCGACGACCTGCACGACGCGCTTGATCTCCTTTTCGAGCAGGTCGCCGACCGCGCGGCTGCCCGAGTCGAAGCCCATCACGCATGAGCCCATGCGGTCGATCAGGCGGCGCGCCGGGTGCTCGACCGTGGCGAAAAAATCGGGCTCGGACACGGCCACGCGCAAGACCGGCATCTGCAGGCGAGCGAACCAGACCCGCACCGTGGCCGGAATCGCGTCTTCCATCAGGATGCTCTGGAACAGCAGCGCGACGATCTCGATCGTCGCGCGCTCGACCGGCGTCGTCGCCGCCGCCTTGAGCGCCTGCTTTCGCTGATGCAGTTCCTCGAGCAGGGCCGGCGTGCCGACCGACGGCGAGCCCGTGCTGGCCGCGGCTGCGGCGGCATTGGAGAGCCGCCGGGCGACGCTTTCCTGCGCCTGCGAAATCGCGGCGTTGAGACGCGGCGACGCAGGCTGCATGGCCTGAGAGGTGTTCGCGAAATCAGGCAGCTGCCGGCCGACCAGCCGGTTCAGGCGACCGAGGACTGCTTCGGCCTGGTCCGGGCCGCGCGCCAGGCTGGCAGCGCGAGTCATCATTCGCGTCTCTTCACCGACCTCGTGCGTCTCTTTCGGCGCCTTCATCACCGACTGCTGGAAATCGGTCTGGCCCGGCGCCGCGGTCCCGGTCGGCGTGCCGAAGCCCCCCGTCGGCCCTCCGGAGCGCGTCGACCCGCTGCCATTGACCGAGCGACGGATGAAGGGCCGCAGGTCGACCTCCGGCAGGACATGGCGGGCCAGCAGGAAGCGATTGGTCTCGTGGTACGTCTCTTCGGCGAAGTGCGAGAGCTCTTCGTGCAGCACCGTCTGAAGCAGCCGCCAGGCATCGAAACCGAGCGGCGCGGCGAGCCACGCATTGGTCACTACCCGCGCCAGGACATGCGGGCGCAGGACATCGTTGGTCTCGAGCTCGTCCCGGCTTTCGAGCACGTTCATGCGCGAGCGCAGGTCGGTGAACTCCCATGACGCGCGGTCCATCATCGCCAGCGCCAGGCGCGAGCTCAGGATCTCATGCTCGATGGTGTCGTCGTCTACCAGGCTGAGCTTGCCGCCCGGCCGGTTGCCGCCGGGCATCACAGGGAGCTCACCGAGCCGTGTCTGCGGCACCGTGCCGGTGGTCACCGAGGCGCGCAACATCGTCGTCATGCCGTGCAGCCAGAGGGGAAGCGTGCCTTGGAGCGTCGGGATCAGCTCGCGCCGCTTCATGCCGATTGCGGGCTCGGCGACTGACGAGGCCAGCAACCGCGCGCCCTGGTCGACCGCAGCCACCACCGCCGGCAAGCCGCCGAGCAGTCGCTCCACATATGACCGCCTCGCCTGCTGCGCCAGTGCCGTCGGGTTGGCGGGGGTGGGCATGCTGTGGAGTGCGTCGTGTCCTGCGAAGATCGATTTGAACTCTACACCACCGCCCCGGCATTCGGGTCTTCGGGATCGTGTGACTTGGCCGCCGGACCGATCAGATCATCACGCTTGACGCCCAGCCACATCGCGATCGCCGCCGCCACGAAGACCGACGAGTAGATGCCGAACAGGATGCCGATGGTCAGTGCGATCGCGAAGAAGTGCAGCGTCGGGCCGCCGAAGATCAGCATCGACAGCACCATCATCTGGGTCGAGCCGTGGGTGATGATGGTGCGGCTGATCGTGCTCGTGATGGCGTGGTCGATCACTTGCTCCGTGTTCAGCTTGCGGTAGCGCCGGAACGACTCGCGGATCCGGTCGAAGATGACCACCGACTCGTTGACAGAATAGCCCAGCACCGCCAGCACCGCCGCCAGCACCGAGAGCGAGAACTCCCACTGGAAGAAGGCGAAGAAGCCCAGGATGATGACGACGTCGTGCAGGTTGGCGACGATCGCGGCGACCGAGAATTTCCACTCGAAGCGAAACGCCAGGTAGATCATGATGCCGATCACGACGAAGGCGAGCGCCTTCGCACCGTCTTCGGCGAGCTCGCGCCCGACTTGCGGGCCGACCGCTTCGCTGCGCGAGAGCCGCACCGGCTCGAGCGCGCCGGCCTTGCAGACCTGGCGCGACGCCGAAGGCGCGGATCCAGCCACGGCATCTGCCGCCGTGACGGCCCCGCCTTCGGCCCTGCACAGCTCGTCGAAGACGCGCGCCGTCAACTCGCCCTGCTTCAGGTCGCTGCGCACCGGCACGCGGATCATCACGTCGGTGGAGCTGCCGAAGTTCTGCACCAGCACGTCGCCGAGGCCGAGCTTTTCGACCGCCGACCGGATCTTGCCGATGTCGGCCTGCTGCGCGTACTTGGTCTCGATGACGTTGCCGCCGGTGAACTCGATCGAGAAATGCAGCCCGCGCGTGGCGAGGAAAAAGACAGCGGCGACGAACGTCAGCGCCGAGATGATGTTGAACACCAGCGCGTGCCGCATGAACGGAATGTCGCGCCGGATACGAAAGAACTCCATCGAATGCTTCTCTTCTTGTCAGGTGATGGAGCGGGTCAGGGTTTGGCCGCGACGGTCGATCCGCCGGGGGTCCAGACCTGGCCGATCGACACACTCTTGAGCCGCTTCTGCCGCCCGTACCAGAGGTTGACGAGGCCGCGCGAGAACATGACCGCCGAGAACATCGAGGTGATGATGCCCAGGCAGTGGACGATCGCGAAGGCGCGGATCGGGCCGGAGCCGAAGGCCAGCAGCGCCAGTCCGGCGATCAAGGTCGTCACGTTCGAGTCGAGGATGGTCGCGAAGGCACGTTCGTAGCCGGTGTTGATCGCCGCCTGGGGCGAGGCGCCCCCGCGCAATTCTTCTCGCACCCGCTCGTTGATCAGCACGTTGGCGTCGATCGCCATGCCGAGCGCCAGCGCGATCGCGGCGATGCCGGGCAAGGTGAGCGTGGCCTGCAGCATCGACAGCACGGCGACGAGCAGCAGGAGATTGCAGGCCAGCGCCAGCGTCGAGATGACGCCGAACAACCGGTAGTAGACGCACATGAACAAGGCGATCGCGGCGAAGCCGTAGATCACGCTGTGATAGCCCTTGTCGATGTTCTCCGCGCCCAGGCTGGGGCCGATGGTGCGCTCCTCGATGATCTCCATCGGCGCCGCCAGCGAGCCGGCGCGCA
>JBDTNU010000380.1:0-4289 GCA_039933535.1 Caldimonas sp.
TTCGCCCCCGACGTTCTGGCGCGCCTGGCCGAGTACCGCTGGGCCGGCAACGTGCGTGAATTGCGCAACGTCGTCTACCGTGCCTACGTGATGGCACTCGGCGACACCATCGTCGACGACTGCCTGCCCGAGATACCGGGTGCGGCCCCGTTGGCTGGCGGTGCGCCGATATTGTCCATTCGCGTCGGCATGCCGCTGGCCGAGGTGGAGCGTCAACTCACCCTCGCGACCCTCGAGCATTTCGGGCGACACAAGGAAAAGACCGCCGCGACGCTCGGCATCAGCCTGAAGACCCTCTACAACCGCCTGAAGGAATACGCGAGCGAGGACGGCGATCCCGTCAGCGAACCCGGCGCGCTCGACGAGGCACGCTGACCGGAGTGAGCTCGGTCGTCAGCTCGTCGTGCGGTTGACCGCGGCGCGCAAAAGCCGGCTCAGGCTTTCTGGTTGCAGGGGCTTGACCAGGAAGGAGTCGAAGCCTGCCGACAGGGCGCGTTCCTGGTCGTCACCGCTCGCGTATCCAGTTACTGCGGCAAACACCACTGGCGCGTCGCCCAGAACCTTGCGCAAGGCACCGACCAGGCGATAGCCGTCCATGCCGGGCAGGCCGATGTCGCACAGCACGATCTGCGGTCGCGACGAGGCCGCGACGGAGAGCGCTTCTTCCGCACTTCGCGCGGTGCTGACCTCGTTGCCCCACAACGCCATCTGCAGGCGCAGGCTTTCGAGCGCATCGGCGTTGTCTTCGACGATCAGCACGCGGCAGCTTTCGCTGAGGCGCGGCACTTCGGTTGGCGGCGCTGTCGCGGCCACTTCTTCCAGCAAGGGAAGCCACAGCACGAATTCCGAGCCCTTGCCCGGGCCCTCGCTGAAGCCTTCGACGTCACCGCCATGCAACTGGGCGATGCGGCGAGCGAGCGTCAGGCCGACGCCGAGTCCGCCCAGGGTGCGGGCCAGGGTCTGGTCCTGCTGGGCGAAAAGCTCGAACACATGAGGCATGAACTCGGGGTCGATGCCCTGGCCGGAGTCCTTGACCGACAACTGGACCGTCTTCGCGGCGCGGCGTACCTCGATCGAAATGACGCTCGGTTCGAAGCTGAACTTGGCGGCATTGCCGATGAGGTTGGCCAGCGCCTGCGCCAGACGGGCGGAGTCGCCGCGCACGTAGAGGCGTTCGTCGGGCACGACGATCTCGAGCCTGTGCTTGGCGGTATTGAGCTTGTCGTGGCTGTTCGCCACCGCCGCCTGCACCATGCTGTCGATCGAGACACGCTCGCGGACGAGCGAGATCTGTCCTTGTGCCGCGCGAGTGACGTCGATCAGCTCTTCGACGAGCCGGCCGAGCCGACCGACCTGCCGCTCGATGATCTCGCGGAGTCGGACCAGGATCGGGTTGCTGTGCTCGAGCGTCCTCAAGACGCTGGCCGCATTGGCGATCGGCGCCAAAGGGTTGCGCAACTCGTGCGAGAGCATGGCGAGAAATTGTCCCTGGCGGCGCTCTGCCAGGCGCAAGGCCTGGGTGCGCTCGGCCAGAGTCTCTTCGAGCATCTTGCGTTCGTGGATGTCGATGGCACTCCCCACGAAGCTCATCGCGGCGCCGCTGGCAGGCCGTCGAGGCACTCCGTTGTCGACGAACCAGCGGTATTGGCCGTCGTGGCGGCGCAGACGCAGATCCATCTCGAAAGCGCTCTGGGCCTGAAAGCTGGTCGCCCGGATGCCGAGGCAGCGCTCGAGATCTTCCGGGTGCACCCACCGGGCCCAGCCTTCGCCGCGCAGTTCCTCGTGCGAGCCGCCGGTAAACGCCATCCACGACGGGCTGAGCCAGTCGTTCACGCGGGCGCTCGTCGCGCTCCAGCTCAGGGCCGGCGTCGCCGCGGCCAGGTCGAAAAGCGACGCTTCGGAACCGGCGGCGAACGGACCCGTTGCGGCCTCGACGTCTGCCGAGTGCTGATGTGACGAGTCGCCTGCGACGTTCAGTTTTTCTCTCCCCGGCCCGCTTGACGGATGCGGCTGCCTCTCTGCAGGCAATCCGTGTGCCGGATTCGGTATGCGGTTGCCCACGTTCAGCAGGCTGACTGAACTGGCGAGCCGACGCGGCGGCGCCGTTCCACCGATGGCAGCTTCAGCAACTGGCGGTACTTGGTGACCGTGCGCCGCGCCACTTGAAGTCCCTGGCGAACCAATAGTCTTGCGATCTGCGCGTCGGACAAGGGGGCGGTCGCGTTCTCCGCCTCGATCATGCCCTTGATCACGCCGCGAATCGCCGTCGCCGAGCAGGCACCGCCGCTCGCAGTCGCCATCTCACGCGAGAAGAAGTACTTGAGCTCGAACACGCCGACCGGCGTCGCCATGTACTTGTTGTTGGTGACGCGGGAGACCGTCGATTCGTGCAGGCCCAGCTCTTCTGCGATCTCGCGCAGGCCGAGCGGCTTCATCGCCATCGGGCCGAATTCGAGAAAATGCTGCTGCCTCTTGAGGATCGCTTCTGCGACCATGAGGATCGTCGAAAAGCGCTGCTGCACGTTCTTGACGGTCCAGCGCGCTTCCTGAAGATGCTGGGCCATCTCCGGATTGCGCCCGCTGCGATGCTCCTGGAACAGGGTCGCGTAACTCTGGTTGAGGCGAACCCGGGGCACGATGCCGCGGTTGAGCGTCGCTGTCCAGCGGCCACGGATCTTGCGCACGAGGATGTCGGGCGTGATGTATTGCGTGGCCGCCGCCTCCACGGTCCAGCCAGGACGCGGATTGAGGTGGCGGATGCGTTCGCACACGGCCTCGATCGCCTCCGGCGATTTCTTGAGCAGGCGAGCCAGGCCGTTGACGTCGTGTTGCGCCAGTCGGTCGAGATGGTCGGTGACGATATGGCGGGCTGTCTCGCGCTCGGCTTCGTCCTCGATAGTCCCGACCTGCAGTTGCAGACACTCGGAGACGTTGCGCGCAGCGACACCGCAAGGATCGAGCGACTGCACGCGCTTGAGGGCGATCAGCATCTCCGCCTCTTCGACCTCCGGAAGCATGCCGCTGGTGGCGACGATCTCTTCGAGATCGGTGCGCAGATAGCCGTCGTCGTCGAGCGACTCGATGATGGCGCAGGCCAGCGCGTGATCGCGCGGCGACAGCGACAGCACGTTGATCTGCGTGTGCAGATGTGCGCGCAGACCGATCTCGGCGGCGATCAGGTCGAGCGCGCCGACGTCGCTTTCGGAGCCTTGGGTACGAACGCTCGACGAGGACTGCTGCCAGCTGTCGCGCTCGTAGGACGAGTCGCTGATCGGCGCGTCGGAGTAGCCTGTGACGAGGTCGACGGCAGGGTCGGATCCAGTCTCGTCGGCGTGGTGGGTATCCGGAGCGGGGTCCTCGATTTCTAGAAAGGGATTGCGTCCCATCGCCTCGTGGACTTCCTGCGCGAAATCGAGCGACGACAGTTGCAGCAGGCGGACCGCATGCTGCAGTCGGGGCGTGACCGCATGTTGCAGTCGCTGGGTCGTTCGCAGCGCGGGGAATGTCATGCGACAGGCCTTTCTGGAGGATGGGGTCTGGCCGATGTGGCCGGGCGCATTGCATGCACCCGATGCGAGTCAATACGCAACCCCCGTGCCACTTCTGCCGTTGCACGCTCACGCTGATCTTCGCCTCGCAAGAGCAGCTCTTCACGCCTCGGTCAGACCGTGAACGCCAGGCCCCGCCGGGCATGGCTTGCGGCAACTTTTGCCGGGACGAAGCGCGATCCCTGCGCGACTCGCCGAGCGTTGACGCGTCGTGAATCGCGGTGCAAGCAGCGCATGGCGAATGCGGCATGAGCCTTGCACGGCGCCCGCACCACCCGCCACACGATCGAAGGTTCCAGATGACAGACATCTTGCCGCAAGGCGCCGAAGTTCCCGCGCCGCCCGCCACGCCGGTACCGCCCTTGCCGCCAACCCCCGAGCTACCACAGGGCAAGCCGGTGCCCATCGACGACCCACGATCGCCAGGTGCGCCGGCGCCGGTCCGCGAGCCGACGCTGCCATCGCCGGTCGTGGCGAAGCGTTGAATATGGCGCAGCCTGCGGTTGGCCGCGCAGCAGCGCCGCTTCCGGCGCTACCGCCAACGACACGCGGCATGGTCTGGATGAGCGACGACAAGCCCGGCATTCGCCGCGTACGCGTCGGCAATGGCTTTGCCTACCGCGGCCTCGACGGTCGGCGCATCCGCCAGGCCGCCGAGCTGAAGCGGATCCGCGCGCTCGCGATTCCGCCGGCTTACGAGGAGGTCTGGATCTGCGCGCGAGCCAACGGCCACCTGCAGGC
>JBDTNU010000381.1:0-4275 GCA_039933535.1 Caldimonas sp.
ATCGATGTTGAGCGTGCCGCCGGGCGGGAACTGCACGATCACCCCGGGCTCGATCGTCAGCACCGCGACCTGGCCGGCGACTTGCGCGTTGACGTCCATGCGTCCGCCATCGGCACCGCTGCCGACGTGATACGGCACGCCGCGCTCGTGCATCGTCTGGTCGTCGACGACCGGGCCGCCGGAGCCGGCGATGGCGATGGCGTCGCGGACGTTGCCGGTGTACGTGCCGCTCGGGACCGAGCCGACGACACGCGCGTAGACGTGCACCGGATAGCCCGCCGAGCCGTGCACGCGCAGGTTCTGCGAGCTGGCGTCGAAGCCGACCGCGCCATTGATGTAGACGCCCTGGCTCAGCGAGCCCGCGATCTCGACATCGTCGACGTGGAAGCTGCCGATCGTGCCCGGGCTTTGCATGTGCAGCACGCCGGCGTAGGCGGGGTTGGTGCTGAGCGGATCGCCGCCGCCAGTGAGCATCGCGTGGTTCAGCGACAGGTTGCCGCCGAGGTTGCGGATCGACGACCAGGCCTGCCCGGCGACCTTGGCTTCGAAGGTGACCGGCCGACCCGCCGATCCGTTGGCAACGAGGCTGCCGGTCGGCGTCACCGTGACCGTGCCACCCTTGACGATGCGCACCACCGCGCACTCCTGGATCGTCACCGGCGCGGCGACGTTGATGTCGAACGGGATGATGTGCGGGCTGCCCGCCTCGGTCCAGGTCTCGGCGGCATTGATGCTGCCGTGCGTCGTGCCGGCGCCGCCCGGTGCCGCACAGGGCAGCACGCCGGTGACCGGGCCGCACGTCAGGTTGAGCGTGGTGACGTCGGCGTTGCCGACGTTGCCGGTGACGAAGGAGGTGCCGGCAATCGCGCCGGGACCGGTGAAGAAGCAGGTCTGGTTGGTCGGCTGGTCGCTCACCCCGATGCTGAAGCTTTTTCCGTTGGTGGCGCTGGTGTCGCTGGCTGCAAACACGAAGCTGTTGGCGGTGATCGCCGGCGTGCCAATCCGAAGGGCCAGGTTCGACCCCGTGTAGGTCAGCCCGAGGCCGGTGCCGGTCATGCCGGTGATCGTTCCACCGACCGAATAGGCGGGCGGGTAGGGACAGTCGACGACGACGTTGGTGATGTCGCTGTTGCCGATCGTGCCCGTGCCGTTGCTCACCGTGCAGGTCTGATCCGGCAGGAGCGGCTGGGCCGCGATCGTCACGTTGTAGGCGCCGCCCACCGGCAAGGCGGTGGCAAAGACATAGGTTCCGTCGATGAATCGGGTCAGGTCGTCGCCGCCGTTGTTCTGAAGCTTGATCCCGGGATACGAGTTCCGCCGGAGGCCGTTGATCGTCACCGACACCGTATGCGTGCCGCAGGCCACGTTGACGCCATTGACGTCGGCCGCGGCAATCGTGCCGCTGCCGTTGACGACGACGCAGGTCTGCGCCGGGTTGGTCGGCTGACTGACGATCGAGACAGCGTAGACGGTGCCGGTGATGGCGCTGGTCCGGTTCGCGCCGAACACGAACGCGCCGTTCGCATTGACCGTGTCGATCGAGGGCAGGCTGACGTTGTCGGCGTTGTATTGCAGCGTCAAGCCCGTGCCGGTGAGCCCGGTGACCGTGCCGCCGACCGCGTAGGCTGCGGCATAGGGGCAGTCGATCGCGACGTTGGTCACGTCGGCGCCGGCGATCGTGCCGCTGCCGTTGGTGACCGTGCAGGTCTGGTCGGGCGCGGTCGGTTGCGACGAGACCGTCACGGCGTAGGCGGCGCCGGCAGCGAGCGCGGTCTTGAAGGCGAACGCACCGTCTCCGAACACCCTGAGGTCGTCGCCGCCGTTGTTGCGCAGCGTCGCGCCGTTGTACGACGTACGCAGGCCGGTCACCGTGACCGACACGGTATGCGTCGCGGTGTCGGGCGTGGTGCCGCCGCCGCCGCAGGCCGAGACCAACACCAGGAGCGCCAGGGCACCGACGCAGCGAAGAACTGAAACCATGACCGACTCCCCTCGGGAACGTCCCCGACGGAAGAGGTTGTAGGCAACGCGCCGTTATGAACCCGTTAGGGAGGGGGCCGGTGGCGGTGCTGCCGAAGAAGCGCGCGTCGACGCCGGGCGCCTGGCGAATCAGGAAATCGCGACGTCGCCGAAAGCGTGGGCGAAAGCCGTGCGGGTCGTGGCCGCTGCGCCGGCGCGCTTCAGCGCGGACAGTTCTTCGGCGGGCAGCGATTCGAGCGACGCGTCGAGCTGCGTTCTCCAGCGGGCCTCCAGCGGCCAGCGGATCTGCTCCCGCCGGGCACGCACGGCGTCCACGTGGCCGGCGACGAACGCCGCGTCGTGCGGCCGGCCGCGCCTGGCGGCCACGAAGCCGAGCGTTTCCATCAGCCCGAACACGTCGCCGGCCATTTCCAGGTCGATCAGTGCGCGCCTTCCGACGTCGACGGCTTCGTCGTACCGGCCCTGCACGACCAGGGCCTTCATCAGCAGGTCGAGCGTGTCGCCGTCGCCTTCGCCGGCGGCCAGATGCAGCGCCTCGCGAGCGCGTTGCTCCGCGGCCTCGGCGCGGCCCAGCGCCAGTTCGCAATAGCCGACGTTGGCCGCCGCGATCAGGCGCGCGCGGATGCCCAGGCCACTGGCGACCAGAAGCTCGCCCTGCCGCAGCGCGCATTGCAGGGCCTCCTCGGCATCGCCCTGTCGCAACAGCCAGCACAGCCGGGCCCACTCGAAGAGCGAATGAAGGCGCGGCGGCCACTCGGGCCGCTGGAGCTGCTGCGCCCGCGCGATCAGCGTCTCGACATCCTCGACGGTGCGCAGCCCGGCGGCGATGCCGATCGCCGACGTGAGCGACCAGTACTGCATTTCGTCGTCGCCGAGCCGCGCGTAGATTTCGGCGGCCCGGCGCGCCGCGTCGAGGCCTTCCCGCGGTGCTGCCGCCGTGCTGCCACCCACGAGCCCCACCCAGAACCGCGCGCGAACCGCGTCGGGCAGCGACGGGTCGACGCGTCGCGAGAACGACGACAGGCGCCGGAACCCTTCGGTGCCGAGCACTGCGAAGTGGAAGCAGGTGGAGCTCTTGCCGACGAGGTCGAGCTTCATCTCGTCGACGACGTCGCTGCGCTCGGCCCAGTCGAGGGCGGCGCGCACGTTGCCGAGCTCGGCCACGAGGGCGGCGCGCTCGGAAGGCAGGCTGCGGAAGCGCTTCGCCGGGAGGTCGTAGAAAGAAAGCAGCGCCAGCATCGCCTGGGCGTGCCGCTCCGTCAGCCGCGCCGTCTCGCCGGCATCCGCCAGCCGCTCGAGCGCATACAGCCTCGTCGTCTCGAGCATCCGGTAGCGCGGCACGGGCTCGCCTTCGGCCACGACGAGCGACTTGTCGACGAGCGCGCCAAGGTGCTCGAGCACGTCCCACGGGTCCATCGTCTCGTCGTCGGCGACGATCTGCGCGGATTCCAGCGTGAAGCCGCCGACGAAGATGCCGATGCGCCTGAACACCGCCTGCTCCTCGGCGCTCAGCAGGCCATGGCTCCATTCGAGCGCGGCTCGCAGCGTCTGATGCCTGCGCAGGACGATCCTCGCCCCGGCCGTCAGGACGCTGAACCGTTCGCGCAGACGTGACCGAAGCCCCTCGACGCCGAGCAGCGGCACCCGCGCGGCGGCCAGTTCGATGGCGAGCGGAATGCCGTCGAGCTGATGGCAGATCTCGACCACCGCGGCGACGTTCTCGGGCGTCAAGACGAAGCGGGGTGCCGCGGCGGTGGCGCGGGCGCAGAACAAGGCACCGGCTCCGGAAGCCTGAACCTGCGCGACATCGGCGATGGCTGAAACGTCGAGCGGAGGCAGCCGGTACACGTGCTCGTCGGTCACGCGCAGTACTTCCTGACTGGTGACGAGGAAGCGGATGTGGGGAGCCGCGGCGATGGCGGCATCGACGAACGCAGAGACGCCCTCGAGCACCTGCTCGCAGTTGTCCAGGACAAGCAGCAGACGTCGTTCGGAAATGATCGACAGGACGGCCGCCGTGGCATCGCGACCGTCGCCGACCTGCATGCCGAGCGCATGCGCGACCGCGGCGGGCACGAGCGCGTTGTCGGCAACCGCTGCGAGCTCGACCCAGCAGACGCCGCCGGGAAACGCCGTATGCGCCGCTCCGGCGACGGCCTGCGCGAGGCGCGTCTTGCCGACTCCGCCCGCGCCGGCGATGGTCACCGCCCGGTGGGGCGCGAGCAGCGCCTGGACGCGGAACATGTCGTCGTCGCGACCGTAGAGCGCGCCGCGCTGGTTCGGCACATTCGACGC
>JBDTNU010000382.1:0-4270 GCA_039933535.1 Caldimonas sp.
TTGCTCGCCGTCAGGGTGAAGGTCGCGGCCTGCGTCTGGTAGAGCTGTTGGCTGCTCTTGCCGGTCACGTCGAGCGTGTTGCCGGGGTTGCCCGTGAGCGTGAGCGTGTCGGCCCCGCTCACCGTCCAGGCGAGCGTCACCACCTGCGGCGCGCCGATCACCGTCGGCGAGACGGTGAACGCGTCGATCTTCGGCTTGGCGCTCGATTTCACGCTGACGATCAGCGGCGCGCTCGTCGTCGCGAAGCCGTTGCCGTTGGTCGCGACCGCGGCGAAGCCGACGTTGCCGGTCTCGCCGCGCGGCAGCGTCACCGTGGTCGCGTAGGGCGGTGCGGTCACTGTCGCCAGCTGCGTGAAGCCTTTCATGAATTGGACCTGCGTGATGCCGGAGCCGTCGGCCGACGCGGCGGCGGCGGTCAGCGTCAAGGTCTGTCCCTCGGAGATCGGCGACGGGCTCGCGCTCAGCGAAACGGTCGGAGCGCCGGGGATGCGCACGCGCACGACGACCGTGTTCGACGACACCAGGTTGTTGTCGGCGTCCCAGCCGCGCGCGAAGTAGACGCGGTCGCCGCTGTTCGCGGCGCCGAGCTGCAGGTCGTGGGTGATCGTGCCGTTGCCGTCGACGCTGCTGCCGAGCTGCGTCACCACCAGCGGTCCCTGCTGGTAGAAGGCGACCCGCTTGATCAGCGAATTGGCGTTCGCCTTCAGCGTCACCGTCGCCGGCGTGCGGATGATGCCGTCGCTGCCCACGGGCACCGACGTCTGGTATTGCAGCGAGACGCTGCCGTAGGCGGCGGCGACCGGGCCCACGGTCGCCGCCGAGTGCAGGATCTGCTGCAGATAGCGGTCGGAGATGTAGAGGTAGCCGCCGTCGCCGCTGCCGCAGCCCCAGGAGTTGCGGATGACGTAGTAGCCGCCTTCGCCGACGTTGATGCCCGCAGGCAGGGTCCAGCGCGCCGCCATCTGCGCGTCGCTGACGTAGCCGACCGCGAGCAGCGCATGGCTGCCGGTCGACGTCTCCGGGTCGCAGCCGTAGCGGTCGGTGCTGAGGTAGGAGCGATAGACCAGCTGCTCCCAGCTGCCGTCGTCGAGCTGATGCCACATCGAGCTCTTCTCGAGGCAGTAGGTCACGTCGACGCCGATCGCCACCGGCTGCCCCGCCGCGAGGCTGGCGCGGATGGCGAGGGTCGTGAGCTGCGGCGCGGAGCGCCAGAGGTTGGTCCACGCGAGCAAGCGGTAGTTCTCGCCCGTGCTGCCGGCGGTCGGGTCGATGCGGGCGCAGTACTTGACCGTGCCGATGGTCGTGCAGCTGATCCCGTACTCGTGGTTCGTGTCGGAGCATGCCTGGCCGTAGCCGTCGCACGAATTCTGGTAGACGCCGGTCGGAGGAGCCGCGATCTCGACCCGGCTGCTCGCCGCGTTGTAGCCCCAGGTCGTCTCGGTGCGCAGCGCCAGGGCGCCGGCCGCGAGATTCTGCAGGACCCCGCTGACCGGCAGGCCGTCGCCGAAGGCGCCGACGGTCGGAAACCAGTCACCCTTGGCCTTCGCGAAGAGCTGCTGCTCGCTGAGGTCGACGGCGCGGCCATAGGTATTGCGGATCTGGGTCTCGAGGCCGGCGACCACGGCGAAGGCGGCGCAGGTGCCGCGCGAGCCCTGGCTGCGCACGCCGCTGAGTGCGTTCTTCAAGGCGAAGTCGAACTCGCCATAGAGGCTGAACTCGTCGGCATGGGTGCAGCCGGAGGTGCTTGGCGCAAGCAGTCGCTGTTGCCGGCCCTGGACGAGCCTGCGACTGCCGTTCGCCGACGAGGCGGCGCCCTCTTCGGGCAGCGCGCTCTCGTTCGACAGCACGTCGACGGCGCGCTGGGCCGCGCGATCGACGAGCGCCTGCACCTCGGCGTCGGAGAGGGTGCCGAGCGCGTCGACCGGCGGCAGGTCGGCGAGCACGCCTTCCGGAAGGGGGTCGCGGAACTGCCGGTAGAGGGCGATCGCGTTGTCGCGCGACGCCAGCGCGGCGGCGATCGCGGCCAGCTCGCGCCGTCGCCAGGCGTCGCCATGGACGACGACCGACTCGCGGCCGAGCGGAGACTCGATGGCGAAGCGGCGATCGCCGCTCGGCAGCAGCGTCATGTCGTCGCCGACACCCAGGGTCCGGACACGCAGGGCGGCGATCTGTGGGTCGGTGCTCGCTGCCAGCGTCGCCTCGTCGGCCGCCTGCGCCGCCTGGTCGGCGGCGATGGCGGCGTCGCTCGCGCCGGCTTGCAGCCAGGTCACCGGCGTGCCACCCGCAACCAGGGCGCGCAGCTCGTCGACCGGCAAGTCGCGCGCACCCGCTGGCGAGGCGGCATCGGCGGCGCCATAGGGCGTCGCGGATTCGAGCGGATCGGCCGCGTTGCTGCCACCGCCGCCGCAGGCAGCCAGCGACAGCGCCAGAAGCAAGGTGAGCGCACCGGCCAGCGGGCGGGGCCAACGGCGCGCCGGCGCCGCGCCGTCGCAGTCGGTGGCCCCGCTTGCCGGGTGGCGGTCGAACGGGTCGATCGGGCTCATGTCGTTCCTTCCTTTTCCTGCTCGTCAGCGCAAATGCCCGGGCCGCGGCTCCGGCTCGCCTGCCCGCTCGAGAAAACGAAGCAGGGCCAGCGGGTTGTCGAAACGGCGCACCGGTCCGGCGTCCATCGGCCGCAGCTCCGCATGCCAGGCGTGGCCGACTGCCCGGGGCAGCAGGCGCAGCTCGAAGCGCAGGGCCGGGCGGACATCGGCTGACGACGGTCGGGCGTCCATGCGGCCGAGCTTAGGAAGGCAGCGTTGCAAACGCGTTCCAAGGCGGTCGACGCAGCGCGTCGCCGCGGGGCGCCGCTCAGCGGCGTGCCGGGCCGGGTCTGGCGGACGCGAAAGCGGGTCCGCGCCCCGGCTCGAGGAGGCGGGCGTCGAGCAGCAGTCGGCGGCGCGCGACCTGCGTGCTCAGCCGCTGCGCATCGCGGCGGCTGCCGAGCTCGGCCCACGCGGCCGCCAGCTCGTCGCCGAGGCGCAGCGATTCCAGCGGCGGCAGGCGCTCCCGGCTGACCTCATCGGCCAGCGCTCGCATCGCCTCGGGTGGCGGAAGTCCCGCGCCGCCACGCGCGCGCGCCACCGCGATGCGCGCGGCGGCACGCATCGTCCAGGCGTCGAGCGAGAGGCGCGGCGCCTCCTCGGCAACGACCGCCCAGGCGTCCTCGGGGCGGCCGCAGGCGAGCAGCAGGCGCGCCCGCACGTGGTCGACGACGAGTGCGTCCTCGCCCGAGATCGGTGCCGCTGCGGTATCGGCCGCAAGACCGCGGTCAAACCCGGCGAACAGTTCCGCCGCGGCATCGGCATCGTTTCGCTCGAGCGCCAGCCAGGCCGCCTTCGCGACGAGCAGGGCGCGGTGGTAGCCGCCGACGCGTCCTTCGCCGGCCGCGCGTGCTTCGGCCAGCCAGCGCTGGGCGCGCGCGTGGTCGCCGGTCAGGATCGCGAGGTCGAGCACGAGCAGGCGGGCGCCCACCTTCCAATAGGAGTCGGCGAGGCTGTCGGCATGACTCACGACGCGCTCAGCCAGGCGCAGCGCATCGCCGAGCTCGCCGCGCAGGTAGGCCACGTAGTACGCCGACTGGTGGAACGCCGTCTCCTCGACCGGCGACGAGAACTGCGGCGAGAGCGCCATTCCGCGCTCGAGGAGCTGCGCCGCGCGCTCGAGCTGCCCGGTCTGGGTGCAGACCTTGACCAGGTTCAGGATCGCCGCGCGCTGGTGGCCGATGTGCGCGGCACGGATCGCGTCGGCAAGGGCCTGTTCCAGGAGCCGCGTCGAGGCAACGAAGTCGCTGAGCATCGTGTGCATCGCGCCGTCGCGCACGCGGGCGCCGGCCAGGCCGGCCAGGTCGCCGATCGCCTCGTGGTCGCCCGCAGCGCGGGCGAACCAGTGGCTCGCGTTTGCCCATTCGCCGCGGCGCAAGGCGTCGAGGCCGAGCAGGCCGAAGGCCTGGGCGCGGGGCCCCGACGCGGTCGCCGGCAGGGTGGCGACGATCGCGCGCAAGGCCTCCCCGGCGCGCGCGTCGCCCGACTTCTGCAGTGCCAGCACACGGGTCAGGCGCGCTTCGGTCCGATCGCCGTCGCTCGCCTGCGGGTCGTCGACGATCGCGTCGAGCCGGGCAATGGCGGCGGCGACGTCGTCGCCCGCGAGGGCGTGTCGGGCGAGGGCGAGGCCGACCGCGGGACGCGTCGTGGCGTCGTCGGCGGCGCAGCGTTCGGCGTCCCGAAGGGCC
>JBDTNU010000383.1:0-4267 GCA_039933535.1 Caldimonas sp.
AGAGCGAGCGGCCGATGTCGCCCACCACCTCGGCCTGCGGAAAGTAGACCTGCTCGACCGTGGCCGACTGGTAGGCGACGTGGATCACCCGCGGGCGGTCGTCGTCCATGAGGAAGGGCGGCTTCTCGCTCGTGTCGTGGCCGATGGCGATGATGAGATCGGCCTGCTCGATGGCGTCGTGCACGTAGTCGCCCTGCGAGAGCGCGGCGGTGCCCATGTAGAGCTCGGTGCCGCCGGGCACCGTGCCCTTGCCCATCTGCGTGGTGAAGTAGGGAATGCGCGTGCGCAACACGAACTGCGCCAGGTCGGCGGTGGCGCGCGGCCGTGACGCCGCCGCGCCCAGCATGATCAACGGCCGCTTCGCGGCAAGGATCATGGCGGCGGCGCGATCGAGCATCTCGGGGCTGGCGATGGGCAGCTCGAGCGGATGCGGCGGCACCATGCGGGCCGAATCGCACGCCTCGCCGGCGATGTCTTCCGGCAGCTCCAGCAGCACCGGGCCGGGCCGTTCCTCCTGCGCCACGCGAAAGGCCTCGCGCACGAGCGTGGGGATCGTGCTGGTCGAGACGATCTGATGCGCCAGCTTGGTGAGCGGCTTCATCGCCGCGACGATGTCGACGATCTGGAAGCGCGCCTGGCGCGACGTGAGGATGCCCTTCTGCCCTGTGATCATCACCATCGGCATCGCGCCCACATGCGCGAAGGCCGCCGCAGTGGTGAGGTTGAGCGCGCCGGGGCCGAGCGTCGTGATGCACACGCCGGGCTTGCCGGTGAGGCGGCCGTAGGTCGCCGCCATGAAGCCGGCCGCCTGCTCGTGGCGCGTGAGCACGAGCTCGATCTTCGAGTGGCGCAGCGACTCGACGACGTCGAGGTTCTCTTCGCCCGGTATGCCGAAGATGCGCTCGACGCCCTCGTTCTCGAGCGCGGCGACGAGCAGGTCCGACCCCTTGGTGGACACCGGATGGGCGCTTGCTTGGTTCATCGCTTCGTTCCGTGGGCCTTCGAGGGCCGACTGTACGCAATCGGCCTGCAGCGAAAGCCCCTCTCGACAGCGATTCTGCGATGGCTCCCGAGAATCCAAGGCCCTACCTCTTGTCGAGACACCGAAATGAATCGTCGATCGCATTCCAGGAGCGCACTGGCGCGTGGACTCTGGCTCGTCGTCGGAGCCACCGCCTTGTCTGTCTCAATCGCCGCCGAGCCACCAAGCCACATTCGCGGCACGATCGTTTCAGCGACCGCCGACAACCTGACGGTGCAGACCGGCAATGGAAAGGTCAGCCTCGCGCTGGATGCGGCGACGAAGATCGCCGGCATCGTGCCGAGCAGCCTGGACCAGATCAAGGAGGGCACCTTCGTCGGCATCGCCAACGTCGCTGGCACCGGCGCGTCGAGCGCGCTGGAAGTGGTGGTCTTTCCCGAGGCCATGAAGGGCTCGGGCCTCGGCGACTACCCATGGGATCTTTCCGCACCCATGAACATCGGCGCGCAGACGTCGGCGATGACCAACGGCACCGTGAAGTCGAGCTCGACCTCGGGCGGCATGGCGAGCACCTCGGCGATGACGAACGGCACTGTCAAGAAGACGGCGAGTGCGAACGGGCTCGTTCTCACCGTGGACTACGGCAAGGGCGAGAAGACGATCCAGGTGCCGGCAGGCGTACCGGTGGTGAGCATCGTGCCGGCCGACAGCAGCAAGCTGCTGAAAGGCGCGCATGTGTTCATCGCCACGAAGAAGGATGCGCCGCAGAGCGCGGCGTTCGTGGCCGTGGGCATCGACGGCACCGTACCGCCGATGTAAGGGCGGCGTCGAGAGAGGTCTCGGTGACCGTCGACTAAACCTTGACCTGAACCGACTTGACGTTGACGAACTCGCGGATGCCGAAGTCGGCGCACTCGCGGCCGTAGCCCGAGTGCTTGACGCCGCCGAACGGCATGCGCGGGTCGGAGCGCACGTTGTCGTTGACGAAGCTCATGCCGGCGTCGAGCTCTTCGGCGGCGATGCGCTCGCCGCGCGCGAGGTCGCGCGTGAGCACGCCCGAGCCGAGTCCGAACTCGCTGGCGTTGGCGATGGCGATCGCATCAGCTTCGTCGGCGGCCTCGATGACGGCGGCGACCGGACCGAACACTTCGTCGTCGTGCGCCGGCTGCCCGGGCCTGACGTTGCCCAGCACGGTGGCCGGGTACCACGCGCCGGGCCGATCGGGCACCACGCCGCCGAGCAGCAGCGTCGCGCCGTTGGCGATGCTCTCCTGCACCTGCGCTTGGATCTGGTCGCGCGCCGCCACGCTTTGCAAGGGGCCGAGCTTCGTCGCGGGGTCGCGAGGGTCGCCCATCTCGTAGTGGCGCATCGCCTCGACCAGCGCGGCCTCGAAGGCGGCCCGCAGCGGGCGCACGACGATGAAGCGCTTGCCGGCGATGCAGCTCTGGCCGGCGTTGACCATGCGCGCGGTGGCGCAGACCTTGGCGGCCGCGGCCACGTCGGCGTCTTCGAGCACGATGTAGGCGTCGGCGCCGCCGAGCTCGAGCACGCACTTCTTCAGCATGCTGCCGGCGATGGTGGCGACGCTGCGGCCCGCGGGCACGCTGCCGGTGAGCGTGACGGCGGCGATGTGCGCGTCTTCGATCAGCGCCTTGACCTCGCTGCCCTTGATCAGCACCGTGGCGAACAGGCCTTCGGGAAAGCCGGCCTCCTTGAACACCGACTCGATGGCCAGCGCGCAGCCCGGCACGTTGCTGGCGTGCTTGAGCACGCCGCCGTTGCCGGCCATCAGCGCCGGCGCCGCGAAGCGGAACACCTGCCAGAACGGAAAGTTCCAGGGCATGACGGCAAGCACCACGCCGAGCGGATTGAAGGTGACGAAGGCCTTGGCGCCTTCGATCTCTATCGGCTGGCGGGCCAGGTAGCCGGCCGCGTGGGCGGCGAAGTGATCGCAGGCGCTGGCGCACTTCTCGATCTCGGCGCGACCGTCGGCCACGGTCTTGCCCATCTCGCTGGTCATCAGCGCGGCGAGCTCGTCGCGGCGAGAGCGGAGCACGGTGGCGGCGGCGCGCATGAGGCGGGCGCGCTCGTCGAAGGGGGTGCGGCGCCAGGAGCGCTGGGCTTCGGCGGCTCGGGCGGCTTTTTCTGCGGCGTCTTTGGCGGTGTGGGCGGGATAGGACTTGCCGGCTTGCAGGGTCGCGGGGTCGGTGGTGGGGAATGCGGGCGGGGTGGTGGCGTCGGTCATGGGATCGCTTCCTGGTCTCGAAACGAAGAATTCTCCTGCCAGGGCGCTAACTTCGTGCGCTTGTCGCCGTGAAACCGATGACGCGTGCGGTGACACGAAGTCTGCGTGCATCATCCGGAGGCTGACAGGGAGTGGCAGATGCCCAGACGGAGGCTTGTCGCAATCACGGTCGCTGGTGCGATCGCCGGGGTCATCGTCTTCAGGAGCGTCTGGTCGACCCGCAAGCCGGTGTCCCGCCGCCACGGCCCAATCGCCCGCAATATCAGCGGACCATCGCGTGCGCGAGAGCGTGCACAACGATCTTTCCATCCTCATAAGCAGTCACTACGTCGCTGTAGGTGGCCGTCGTGGGCGCCCGTCCCTCGTGGGCGAAGTCATTGCGCCAGACGATCAGATTTGAGTAGGCACTCCGCAAATCGCGCTTAAACGCGACCATATGTGAGTCCTCGGCTTTCTCAAGATGCTTACGGAACTTGAGCACATACGACTTGCCAAACCGGCTCACATAGTCATCTTCGATGACCTTAATCTTGATCCGTCCGTTTATTCGATCGAAGTAGCTTTCCGTAAACGACCCTAGAACTTTGTGCTTCCTTCGACCGAACTCACAGAAGATGTCTTTGATTGCCAGCTCGTAGACGGTGACGGCAGCTACAGTGACAAACCCAGCGTATTTCACCTTTAGAAGTGGGTCCGCGAGTGTGGGCAAGATCGTGCTCAGATGTCTGACCACGTCATCTGCGTGACGAAATCGATCCGCGTACGCCACGGTCTAGTTCAAAAGATAGGAACGGGCCGACTTGATGCGCGCGTGCACTGTATTCGTATCTGTTGTGGCCAAAACGGTTTGCAACAGAAACTCCTGATCTGAAATCAAGCCTTTGTACCGAGTAGAGAGTTCGTCGATGTTGAAGTTGCCCCAGTGCTCGACCAATATGCACATGACCGCATCAAGAGCGGAGACGTTTAGGGGCCCGCGCAGGTGAAAGGGTTTTGCGCCTAACTTCTTTGCTACTGCAGCAGTCACTTGGGGAAAGGTG
>JBDTNU010000384.1:0-4264 GCA_039933535.1 Caldimonas sp.
AGGCCGGGGATGGTCTGGAACTGCTTCTCGAGCTGCAGCGCGACCGAGGTCGCCATCGTCTCCGGGCTCGCGCCCGGGAGCTGCGCCGAGACATTGATGACCGGCGTGTTGTAGCTCGGCAGTGCCGCGACGGGGATCTTGTTGAAGGCGATCGTGCCGGCGACGACGATGGCTGCGTTGAGCAGCACCGTCAGCACCGGGCGGCGGATGAAGAGCTCCGAGAGGTTCACGACTTGCGGTACCCGCCGTCAGGCGGCGGGTGTGCCGGCCACGGCACGGGCGCCGCTGCCGTTGCCGATGCGCGGGCGCGTCGCCAGCGCATCGCTGGCGGCAGCCGGTGCGCCCTGCACTGCGGCCGACGCGGCGCCCGAGGCAGCGGCGGCGCCACGGCGAACACGCGGAACGGCGTCGGTCGGCGCGCGCTCGACCACCATGGCACCCGGCCTCAGGTTCTGCCGGCCCTCGACGACGATGCGCTCGCCGGGTCGAACGCCGGTGACGGCCGCGTCTTCCCCGGACGCGTAGACGACGACGATCGGCCGCGGCGACACCTTGCTCGAGGCATCGACGACGTAGACGATCTTGCCGCGCGGGCTCTGGATCACCGCCGCCTGCGGCACGACCGACGCGTCCTTCAGGGTCTGCACCGCCAGCCGCACCGCGACGAATGCACCCGGCCAGAGCCGCTCGTCCTTGTTCGCGAACCCGGCCTTGACGCGTACCGTTCCCGAGCCCGAATCGACCGCGTTGTCGACGAACAGCAGCCGGCCCGTGATCGCGCCCGAGGCTTCCGGCAGCACCGCCGTGACGCTACCGCCGCCGCCGCGCAGCGACGCCAGTACGGACGCGAGATTGCGCTGCGGCAGGCTGAACGCGACCGAAATCGGGTCGAGCTGCGTGATGGTCACGAGCGCCGCGCCGCTGGGCTGGACGAGGCTGCCGGCATAGACGTTGATCGCGCCCGCCCGGCCCGCCGCGGGCGCGGTGATCCGGTTGTACGAGAGCCCGACCTGCGCAGACTCGATCGCGGCGCGGTCGGAAGCGATCACCGCCTGCTGCGTGTCGACCAGCATCTGGTTGGTGTCGACCGCCCCTTGCGAGATGAAGTTCTGCGCCATCAGGTCGCGGCTGCGCGCAAGCTGGCGCTGCGCATCGGCGAGGGAAGCCATGTCCTTGGCAAGCTGCGCCTTCGCCTTGGTGACGTTGACCTCGTCATTGCGCGCATCGAGCGTGAACAGCACCTGGCCGGCCGTGACGAATTGGCCTTCCTTGATGTTCACCTTGGTGATCGTGCTCGCGATCTGCGGCCGGATGTCGACGCTGTTCAGCGCGGTGACGGTGCCGGTCGCGTCGAGCATGACTTCGACGTCGCGCTTTTGCACGACGATCGTCGTGACGCTGATCGGCGCTCCGCTCGCGGCCGGGGCGGCCGAGCCTGCGGCGGCGGGAACGGCGGTGAGGAGCGAATCGGCGCCCTTCTTGTCGCGCGTCAGCGCATAGCCCGCCGCGGCCGCGGCCGCGACGACGACAGCGGCGATTGCCACGAGAAATGGCGTCTTCATGAGGCGGGGATTGTGCTGCCTGCCGCCCATGTCGTAACCGGGGGTTCACTCGACCGGCGTGACCGAGACCGCAGAGTCGCCCTCGAAGCGGAGGGTCGGCACCCGGCTCGCCGCCCAGGACGCCGCCACGCACAGGACGGCCGCTGCCAGGAACGCAAACTCGAACGCGCTGCGCACGCTGGCCTCGGCCGCAGACGAGCGTGCGCCGGTCAGCACCGGCGCGGCGCCGATCAGGCCGTAGATCAGGGCGCCGAAGGCCGACGCACCGAGCGAGGAACCGAGCGTTCGCGCCAGCGCCACCGTCGCTGCGGCGGCACCCAGCCGCGCCGGACCGGCGGCCGTCTGCGTGACGATCTGCATCACCGACATCACGCCGCCGAGGCCGATACCGGTCGTCACTTCGAGCACGATGAGCATCGGCTTGCTCGCCGGCAACAGTGCGAGACCGCACAGCGACGCCGCGGCGAGCAGCAGGCTGAAGCTCGGGATCGCGGTCGGCCGTCCGGTCCAGACGATGATGCGTCCGGTCAGCGCGGCGCCGCCGACGATGCCTGTGGTCAGCGGCAACAACAGCAGCCCGGACTCGGCCGGATCTGAATGCAGGGCGAGCTGAAGATAGACCGGAAGGTAGAAGACCATCGCGAACATCGCCGACGCGAAGCCCAGGACCGTGAGAACGGCGTAGCGCACGGCCGGCAGACGCAGCAGTTCGACCGGAAGAAAGGGCCGCTCCGCGCGCCGCTCGGCGGCTACCAGCGCGGCGCCGAGCACCAGCGTCGCCGCGACCAGGGCCAGGCTCGTCGCCGAGGCCCAGCCGAAGCGGTTGCCCGCCGACGAGAGCCAGATCAACGCGTTCATCATGAACAGCGCGAACAGCGCGATGCCGGCCGCGTCGGGCCTGCCGCCGGTCGGATACATGCGATCGTCGCCGCCGAGCGCACGCAGGCGCCAGAACGCCAGCACGCAGAGCGGCAGGTTGATCAGGAACAGCCAGCGCCAGCTCGCATGCTGGACGACGAGACCGCCGATCACCGGCCCGCCGACGCTGGCCAGCGTGAAGATGATCGCGAAGTAGGTCTGATTGCGCGCACGCTCGCGCGGTGCAACGACTTCGCCGATCAACGCCTGGGAAAGCGTCATCAATCCGCCACCGCCGAGCCCTTGCACGGCACGCGCCGCCACCAGCGTGAGCAGCGTCGGCGCAATCCCGCAGGCGAACGATCCGGTCGCGAACACGAGGATCGCGATGCCGAGCACCTTGCGTCTGCCGAATCGGTCGCCGAGGCGGCCATGGACGGGCACCATGATCACCGACGCGAGCAGGTAGGCGACTGCCAGCCACGAGGTCTCGCGCAGGCCGCCGAGCTCGCGGCTGATGACCGGTGTCGCCGTCGCGAGCAGGGTCTGGTCGACCGCCGCGAGGAACATCGGCAGCATGACCGCGAAGAAAAGCTTGCGGAATCGCGCCCGGTCGAACGCCGTCTGCGGCATGGGCTGCGCGGACTCGGGATCCTCGGGAGCGGCATGCGCGGCCGCGGGCCGCGCGACCTCCACCACGGCGCTCTCCCCGGGGCTCACGCCCGGCCGGTCGAGCCGAATCCGCCGGCGCCGCGCTCGCTGGCGCCGAACGACTCGACGACGCGAAAGCTCGCCTGCACCACCGGCACGATCACGAGCTGGGCGATGCGCTCGAAAGGCTGCACCGTGTAGGCGCTGGCGCCGCGATTCCAGCAGCTGACCATCAGCGGCCCCTGGTAGTCGGAGTCGATCAGTCCGACCAGGTTGCCGAGGACGATGCCGTGCTTGTGGCCGAGCCCCGAACGCGGCAGGATCAGCGCCGCAAGTTGCGGATCGGCGATGTGAATCGCCAGGCCCGTCGGAATCAACGTCGCCTCACCTGGACCGAGCTCGAGGGGAGCATCGATGCACGCGCGCAAGTCGAGACCGGCGCTGCCCGCGGTGGCATAGACGGGGATCTGCTCGGCCATGCGCGCATCGAGCACGCGAACCTCGACCTCGGTCACGGCGCGGCCTTCATGTCCGGTGCGCCAGTCGCCCCGCGATCTCGGCAATGAGCTGTCGGGCAAGGACGAGCTTGCCGGCGCGAGGCAGCTCGCGTTCGCCATGGGCATCGACAAGCACAAGCACGTTGTCGTCGCGACCGAATGTCTCCGGTCCGAGGTTGGCGACGATGAGAGGCAGCCTCTTGCGCTGCAGCTTTTCGCGCGCGTGGGCGATCAGGTTGTCGCTCTCCGCCGCGAAGCCGACGCAGAACGGCGGGTTCGACAAGCTTGCGACCGCGGCCAGGATGTCGGGGTTTTCGACCAGCTCGAAGGCAGGCACGCTACGACCTTCCGCCTTCTTGATCTTGCTGCCGGCCACGCTTGCCACGCGCCAGTCGGCGACCGCGGCCGTCCCGACGAAGACATCGCTGGCCGGCGCGACCGCCAGCGTCGCCGCGTGCATCTCGACCGCCGTCGTCACGTCGATGCGCTCGACGCCGCGCGGCGTGGCCAGTGCGACCGGACCCGCGACCAGCGTCACGATCGCGCCCGCTTCCGCAGCGGCGCGGGCGATCGCGAAACCCATCTTGCCGCTCGAGCGATTGGTGAGACCGCGCACCGGATCGATCGGCTCGAAGGTCGGTCCGGCGGTGACGAGAACGCGCTTGCCGGCGAGCAGCTTGGGCTGGAAGAACGCGA
>JBDTNU010000385.1:0-4262 GCA_039933535.1 Caldimonas sp.
GTGACGCGCTCGCCCTGCTCGTCGAGCGCGATGCGGCGCGCGCCGCGCGGCAGCGCCGCCTCGATGCGCCGCGCCTCGGCCGCCATCAGTTGCGCGGCCGTGCGCGAGCCGCGCGGCTCGGCCTTGACCGCCTTCAGCTCGAGGCGAAGCTCGGGTGGAAAGCGCTTCGCATACTCGTCGAACGCCGTCGCGGCCCAGGCCGGCGGACGCTGGCCGACGGCGACGAGTACCAGCTTCAAGGGCGCGACGGAGCGGTTCGACCTATCGCTTGACAGCCGGCTTCTTCGCGGCCGTCTTCTTGGCGGCCGGACGCGCGCTTGGCCGCGCCGCCTTGGCAGCCGCGCTCTTCACCCCGACGGTGCGGATGACGACGCGCTTGGCGGGCGTCGTGCGCGATGGCGCGACACGCTTCGCCGGCGGCGCTACACGCTTCGCAGGCGCCGCCCGCTTGGCAGGCGCCGCTCGCTTGGCCGCGGGCGCGGGCCGTTCGGCCGCGACCGGTCGCGGCGCCGACCGTGGGCTCGACGACGCGGCCCCGCGCCGCACCGGAGTCGCCTCGCGGCCCGCCGGCGACGCCTTCACCAGCCTCGGCGCTGCCGACTCGATCTTCATCTTGACGGGCTTGTCGCCCCACAGCTCTTCGAGGTGGTAGTAGTCGCGGATGGCAGGCTGCATGACGTGGACGACGGCGGCACCGCAGTCGACGATGATCCATTCGCCATTGGCTTCGCCCTCGGTGCGCGGCGGTGGATCGCCGGCGGCCTTGACCGCATCGCGCACGCTCGCTGCGAGCGACTTCGTTTGTCGGTTGCTCGTTCCCGAGGCAACGATCACCCGCTCGAAAAGCGGCGACAGGTGCTCGGTGTTGAAGACCATGATGTTCTGGGCCTTGACGTCTTCCAGTCCATCGACGATGACGCGTTGCAGTTTGCGAATGTCCATTCAGCTCCTGGTGTTGCCCGCCTCCCGATAGAGGCGGTGTTGGTCAATATAACGTGCCACCGCGTCAGGCACGAGATCGGCGATCGATTCCCCTGCGGCGACGCGGCGTCGCACTTCGGTCGACGACACGTCCATCATCGGCAGCAGCATCGTCTGGTGCTCGACCCTGGCGATCTGCGTGTTCACGGCAAGCGCCGCACCCGGTCGGTTGGCAATGACCAGGATCGCCAGGCCTAGCAGCTCGCGCCAGTCGCGCCAGGTGTGCAGGCTGGCGTACTGGTCCTGGCCAAGGATCAGGAACCACTCGACGCCCGGTTCGGCGGCGGCCATCTCGCGCACCGTGTCGAGCGTGAAGCTCGGGCCGCGCCGGCGCATCTCGCTCCGGTCGAGCACGAAGCGCGGCTCGCCGGCGATGGCCAGACGCACCATCGCTTCGCGGTCGGCAGCGTCAGCGAGCTCACGCTTCTTCTGCCACGGCTGGCCGACCGGAATCCAGCGCACTTCGTCGACCTTCAACTGCGCCAGCGCGGTCGTGGCCAACGCGACGTGCGCGTTGTGCACCGGATCGAAACTGCCGCCGAACAAGCCGATCCTCTTCACGCGTCCGCCTCGTCGGCCCATTCGCGCGGGCGCAGAAAGTCGCTGTAGAGGCGCGCCTCGGGCGTGCCCGGCTCGGGGTGCCAGTCGTAACGCCAGGTGACCACCGGCGGCATCGACATCAGGATGCTCTCGGTGCGGCCGCCCGACTGCAGGCCGAACAGCGTGCCGCGGTCGAACACGAGGTTGAACTCGACGTAGCGGCCGCGCCGGTAGGTCTGGAACGCGCGCTCTCGCTCGCCGTGCGGCGTCTCGCGGCGGCGCTGGACGATCGGCAGGTAGGCGGCGAGAAAGGCATCGCCGACGCCGCGCATCAGGGCGAAGCTCGGCTCGAAACCACCTTCGGAAAAATCGTCGAAGAAGACACCGCCAATGCCGCGCGGCTCGCCGCGGTGCTTGAGAAAGAAATACTCGTCGCACCAGTGCTTGAACCGTGGGTATTTGTCCGCGCCGAAGGGCGCGAGCGCGTCGCGATTGACGGCGTGGAAATGGCGCGCGTCCTCCTCGAAGCCGTAGTACGGCGTCAGGTCCATGCCGCCGCCGAACCAGACCACCGGCTCGCCTCCAGGCGGCGTGGCGGCCAGCATCCGCACGTTCATGTGCACCGTCGGCACGTAGGGATTGCGGGGATGAAAGACCAGCGAGACACCCATCGCCTCGAACGGCACGTTGGCGAGCTCGACGCCACGGTGCTGGGTGGCCGAGGTCGGCAGCGACTTTCCCTTCACATGGGAAAAGCTGCAGCCACCGCGCTCGAGCAGCGCGCCGCCCTCGACCAGGCGCGAGACGCCGTCGCCTTCGAGCTTGCCGCCCGGCTCGCGCCGCCACGAGTCGCTGACGAACGCGTCGCCGCCTTCGGCTTCCATCGCGGCGACGATGCGGCCTTGCAGGCCGAGTAGATATTCGCGAACGATGACGGTGCTCAACGCTTCAAGGCCCGCTGCCCGATGTCACGGCGATACTGCGCCCCCGCAAAAGCGATGCCACGTGTCACCTCGTAAGCGCGTTGCTGCGCCAGCCGGGTCGAGTCGGCAAGCGCGGTGACGCAGAGCACCCGGCCGCCGGCCGTGACCGGCTGGCCATCACGCAGCTCGGTGCCGGCGTGGAACACCTTCACGTCCTCGCTCTCGGCCGGCAGGCCGGTGATGAGGTCGCCCCGCCTCGGATCGCCCGGGTAGCCGGCAGCGGCCATCACGACGCCGAGCGCGACCCGCCGATCCCATTGCAGCGCGACGTCGGCCAGCGGATGGGCGGGGTCGTGCGCGGTCGCCTGCATCAGCAGCTCGAACAGATCGCTTCTCAGCCGCATCAGGATCGGCTGGGTCTCGGGGTCGCCGAGGCGGCAGTTGAATTCGACCGTCTTGGCCGCGCCGTGCGCGTCGATCATCAGGCCGGCATAGAGAAAGCCGCTGAAGGGCATGCCCTCGTCGGCCATGCCTGCGATCGTCGGCGCGACGATCTCGTGCATCACGCGGGCGTGGACGTTCGGCGTGACCACCGGCGCGGGCGAATACGCGCCCATCCCGCCGGTGTTCGGCCCCGTGTCGCCGTCGAAGATGCGCTTGTGGTCCTGGCTCGTCGCAAGCGAGAGCACGCCGGTACCGTCGCAGAGCACCATGAAGCTCGCCTCCTCGCCTTCGAGGAACTCCTCGATCACGACCCGCGCGCCCTTGGCCGATTCGCTGCCGAGCATGCTGTCGATGGCCGCGTGCGCCTCTTCGCGCGTGGCGGCCACGACGACGCCCTTGCCTGCCGCCAGGCCGTCGGCCTTGACGACGATCGGCGCGGGCGAGGCATCGATGTGCGCGTGCGCCGCGGCCGCGTCCTCGAACACTTCGTAGCCGGCGGTCGGGATCGCGTGGCGCTTCATGAAGGCCTTGGCGAACGCCTTCGAGCTTTCGAGCTGCGCTGCCGCCTTGGTCGGGCCGAAGATGCGCAGGCCCTTGGCGCGAAAGATGTCGACCGCGCCGGCCGCGAGCGCGGACTCGGGGCCGACGACGGTCAGCGTGACCTTCTCCGCGAGCGCGAACTCGGCCAGCTTGTCGAGGTCGGTGATGTCGACATTCCTGAGCTGCGGCTCGCTCGCGGTGCCCGCGTTGCCGGGCGCCACGAACACGGTCTGCACGCGGGATGCCTGGGCGAGCTTCCAGGCCAGGGCGTGCTCGCGCCCGCCGCTGCCGATCACGAGTACCTTCAAGATGTCATCTCGGCGTTCTGGAAGACCGCCTGCACGTCGTCCAGGTCTTCGATCACGTCGAGCAGCTTCTGCATGCGCGCGGCGTCGTCGCCCTCGAGGCTCACCGTGTTCTCTGGCCGCATCGTCACTTCCGCATGGTCGGGCTTGAGGCCTGAGCTTTCGAGCGCCTTCAGCACCGTCTCGAAGGCGGGAGGCGCCGCAATCACCTCGATCGCGCCGTCTTCAGCGGTGACCACGTCGTCGGCGCCGGCCTCGAGCGCTACTTCCATCACCTTGTCCTCGTTCGTCCCCGGCGCGAACAGGAACTGGCTGCAGTGCTTGAACTGGAACGCGACCGACCCTTCGGCGCCGAGGTGGCCGCCGTACTTGCTGAAAGCGTGGCGCACCTCGGCGACGGTACGAACCCGGTTGTCGGTGACGCAGTCGACGATGATCGCCGCGCCGCCGATGCCGTATCCCTCGTACCGGATTTCCTCGTAGTGCATGCCTTCGAGGTTGCCGGTCGCCTTGTCGATGTTCTTCTTGA
>JBDTNU010000386.1:0-4258 GCA_039933535.1 Caldimonas sp.
GCGCTCTATCCGCACATGACCGTGGCCGACAACATGGGCTTCAGCCTGAAGCTGCGCAAGGCCGACCCCAGGCTGACCGCAGAGCGCGTGGCACAGGCCGCGAAGATCCTCAACCTCGGACCCTATCTCGAGCGCTACCCGCGAGAGTTGTCGGGTGGCCAGCGTCAGCGGGTCGCGATGGGGCGGGCGATCGTCCGCGATCCCAAGGTCTTTCTCTTCGACGAGCCCTTGTCGAACCTCGACGCCAAGCTGCGGGTGGCGATGCGCGCGGAGATCAAGGCGCTGCACCAGCGCCTGAAGACGACCACGGTCTACGTCACGCACGACCAGGTCGAGGCGATGACGATGGCCGACCGCATCGTCGTCATGCAGGACGGCCGCATCGAGCAGATCGGCACGCCGCTCGAGCTCTACGACCGTCCGGCGAATCTGTTCGTCGCCCAGTTCATCGGCTCGCCGGCGATGAACATCGCTCACGGCACACTCAGGCGCAGCCCGGGCGCGGCGTGGGTCGAGGTGGAGGGCGGAATTCACTGGCCGCTGCCCGCGACGTCGATGGGACAGGACGGCCAGAGCGTGGCCTATGGCGTGCGTCCCGGCGATCTCGCCCTCGGCGGCGGCGAACGCGCCGTTCCCGCCGAGGTGATCGTCGTCGAGCCGACGGGCGCGGAAACCGAATTGCTGGTCCGGGCCGGCACGGCGCAGATCGTCGTCGTCATGCATGGCCGGACCGACGTTCGTCCCGGCGACACGATCGCGCTCGCAGTCGACCTGGCCGGGGTTCATCTCTTCGATCCGGCGAGCGGCGCGGCCATTCGCCCCTGAGGCGCAAGTCTCGGCCACGCCGGCGCGCTCGGCGCCGGAAGAGTCCGGCACACGACGAACAGGCGCGTCGCGCCCGTCCGGCATCTCCCTTACATGGCGACGGTGAAGCCGCCGTCGACGTAGAGCACCTGGCCGGTCACGAACCCGGCAGACGACGAGGCCAGAAAAACGGCAGCGCCAGCCAGCTCTTCGGGCGCCGCCCAGCGGCCCGCGGGCGTGCGCTTTTCGATCCAGGCGCTGAACTCGGGGTTGCTGGTCAGGGCTGCGTTCATCTCGGTCGCAAAAAAGCCGGGCGCGATCGCATTGACCTGAATGCCGTGAGGCGCCAACTCGACCGCGAGGCCGCGCGTGAGCATCGCGATGCCGCCCTTGCTGGCCTGGTACGGCACCGTCGTCGGCCGTGCCAGCATCGACATCAGCGAGGCGATGTTGATGATCTTGCCGGCGCGGCGCGCCTTCATCCCCGGGATCACGGCGCGCGCCAGGTAGAAAGGCGCGTCGAGATTGGTTGCCATGACGCGCCGCCAGTCGGCGTCGGTGAACTGATCGATCGGCGCGCGGTGCTGGACGCCGGCGTTGTTGACCAGGATGTCGACCGCGCCGAAGCGCGTGATGATGTCGGCGATGCCGGCGTTGACCGCGGCCGAATCGGTCACGTCGAACACGGCCGTTTCGGCCTGCAAGCCGTCGATCTTCATCGCTGCTGCTGCGGCGTCGAGCTTGGCAGTGCCACGGCCATTGAGAACGACTCTGGCACCGGCTTCGGCGAGACCGCGGGCCATCGCCAGGCCCAGGCCGGAGCCGCCACCTGTGATGAGGGCGGTCTTGCCGCCTAGATCGAAGGGGTGGCCCATCATGGCACCGGCGACAGGAGGGGCAGGCCGGCGAAGTGCGCTTCGAGGTTGCCGAAGGCGCGGTCTGCCATCGCCCGGCGCGTCTGCCAGGTCGCGCTGCCGATGTGCGGCGTGACCACGACATTGTCGAGTGCCAGCAGTGCTGCGGGAACGTTCGGCTCGTTCTCGAACACGTCGAGGCCCGCGCCGGCGATCGTGCCGTTCTGCAAGGCTTCGATCAGCGCGGTTTCGTCGACGACGGAGCCGCGCGCAACGTTGATCAGATAGCCGTCCTTGCCAAGGGCCTTCAGCACCTTCGCATCGATGAGCTTGCGCGTTCCCGCACCGCCCGGTGTGATGACGATGAGGAAGTCGACTTCGCCAGCCAGCGCTTCGGCGCTCGGAAAGTAGGGATAGGCGATATTCGGCTTCTTGCTGCGCGCCGTGTAGGCGATCGACATGCCGAATGCCTCGGCTCGGCTGGCGATCGCAGCGCCGATCCGGCCGAGCCCGACGATGCCGAGGCGCGCGCCGCTGACCTTGCGCGCCAGTGGCATGGGTCCGTTCGCCCACTTGCCTTCGCGCACATAGCGGTCGGCCTGCGGAATGCGTCGCGAGATGGAGAGCACGAGGGCGATCGCGAGATCGGCGACTTCGTCGTTCAGTACGTCGGGCGTGTTGGTGACGGCGACGCCGCGTTCGCGTGCCGCGGCGACGTCGACGCCGTCGTAGCCGACACCGAACACCGAAATGATCTCGAGCGCCGGCAGCTGCGCGATCAGCTCGCGCGGTACCTTCGACTCGCCGCTCGCCGAGATTGCGCGCACGCGCGGCGCCACTACCGCGAATGCGGCCGGGTCGGCCTGGTGAATGCGGTCGTGAACACGGAACGCGCCACGCAGCGCTTCCATCATCGGCGGCCAGAGCTTGGCGACGACGAGGACCTCGGGCTGCTGGTCGCCGGCGAGAGGGGAGGTTGGGGTCATCGGCAAGTCTCCGGAGTCGAGATCGGGTTGTGGAAACGATCGTGTCGCAAGCGTTCCGGAATTCGTCCGGCAGCAAAGAAACGAAGCTCGACGCTTGTGCGGTCGAGATGCATTCCGTCCCTCACGTGCGTATGGTGCAGCACGCCGCCGCCGAAGACGAGTGCATCGCCGGGCTGAAGCATCGGTCGCACGAACTTGCTCTCGTCGTGGCTTGCGCGGACCGCATTGTCGGTGAGCGAAGCCAGTGGCAGCAACGCGTCGAACTCGTGGTCGACGAACTCGAGGCCGGGGGCATCTTCGCCGCAGGGCGTCAACGCGATCCAGCATGTCAACATCGAGATCAGCGCCGCGCGGGGTAGCGGCCCGGCATCAGCGAGGAAGTCGAAGCCGAGCGCGCCGTCCTGATGCCAGCTGTGCGGTGCGTGACCGAGTGGATAGCGGTCGGGCGCGTACTGCCGTCGTATCCAGCATTGGTCGATATCGCAGGCCAGCTCGCTGCCCAGATGCGCGCGGCAGACTGCGCCGACCTCATCGGCGACAAGCGCCGTGGCGATCGACTTGACGTCGAATCGATCGACTGCGTCGAGTCGCAAGGAAGAGCTGTGTGCGTTGAAGTTGGCGGCATTGCCGCCATCGCGCTGCCAGGCAGGATGGGCATCGACCTCCGCCAGCCACGCTCGAGCCTGGGCGGCGGGCACCGCGCCGCGGATCAACGCCGCCACCGCGGCCGCCATCACATGCCGACGTAGTTAGGCCCGCCGCCGCCTTCGGGCGTGACCCAGACGATGTTCTGGGTCGGGTCCTTGATGTCGCAGGTCTTGCAGTGAACGCAGTTCTGCGCGTTGATCTGCAGCCGCTCGGTGCCGTTGTCGTTCACGAACTCGTAGACGGCGGCCGGGCAATAGCGGCTTTCGGGGCCGGCGTACCTGGCAAGATTGATCTGCACCGGAACGCTGGCGTCCTTGAGTGTCAGATGCACCGGCTGGTTCTCTGCATGGTTGGTGTTGCTGATGAACACGCTCGAGAGTCGATCGAAGGTGAGCTTGCCGTCGGGCTTGGGGTAGGCGATCTTTTCGCACTCGGCAGCGGGCTTGAGGTAAAGGTGATCGGCCTTGGCGCGGTGCAGCGTCCACGGCGGTGCCTTGAAGCCGAGCTTGGGCAGCAGCCATTGCTCGATGCCGGTCATCAGCGTGGCAATGACGAAACCCTTCTTGAACCACTGCTTGAAGTTGCGCGAGCGATCGAGCTCGGTGCGCAGCCAGCTCTTCTCGAAGGCCGCCGGATAGGCCACGAGCTCGTCGTGGCTGCGCCCGGCGCCGAGCGCCTCGAAGGCAGCCTCGGCGGCAAGCATGCCGGTCTTGATCGCGGCGTGGCTGCCCTTGATGCGGCTGGCGTTGAGATAGCCGGCCTCGCAGCCGACGAAGGCGCCGCCGGGAAACACCGTCTTCGGCAGGCTGAGGATGCCGCCTGCGGTCAGCGCCCGCGCACCGTAGCCGAGCCGTTTGCCGCCCTCGAGCGTCTTCCTGATCTCCGGATGCAGCTTCCAGCGCTGCATCTCTTCGAACGGGCTCAGGTAGGGGTTGGCGTAGTCGAGTCCGACCACGAAGCCGAGCT
>JBDTNU010000387.1:0-4251 GCA_039933535.1 Caldimonas sp.
GCGCCTGCAGCAGCCACGCCGCGGGCAGCAAGGCGCCGGCAAGAAAGCGGTCGCGTGAAAGCGGCTCGAAGTCGGCGGCGCGGGTGCGCAGGTCGGGCAGATGCAAGGCACCGCCTTCCGCGTTGGTGATGAGGAATGCTGCAGCGCGTGCGCGCGCCACTTCCGGGAGCTCGCAGGAGCGCGTCGCGCCGAGCGCCTCGGCCACGCGGCGCACGGCGGCTCGCGCTTCGGGTCCGGCCTGCGCCTTGAAATAGCCGTCGAGCGTGGCGATCCGCAGGTCGTCGATTCCGTTCGACAGCTCGTTCGCGATCGTCTCGAACGGGCGCTGCGCACAGCCCGGGTCGCGCGTGTCGCCACCCTGGATCGCGTCGTAGGCCAGCGCAAGGTCGTGCGCGCTGCGCGCGAACGGGCCGAGGTGGTCGAGGCTGGCGACGAACGGATAGCTGCCGGTACGAGGCAGCCGCCCATAGGTCGGCTTCAGCCCGAAGATGCCGCACAGCGATGCCGGGACGCGGATCGAGCCGTTGGTGTCGGAACCGAGCGTCAGCGGCACCTGACCCGCAGCCACGGCCGCCGCCGAGCCACCGGAAGACCCTCCGGCGACGCGTGTCGGGTCGTGCGGATTCCGGGTCGGTCCGTCGTGCGAGTTCTCGGTCGAAAAACCGTAGGCGTACTCGTCCATGTTGAGGGCGCCGACCAGCACCGCACCAGCCGCTTCGAGCCGCGCCACGAGCGGCCCGTCGTGGGTCGCGGGCGGCTTGTCGCGCTCTATCTTCGAGCCGGCACGTGTCGTCAGGCCGGCGACGTCGAACAGGTTCTTCACTGCGAACGGGACGCCGAGCAAGGGCAAGGCATCGGTCGCCGCATCGGTGCGGGCCAGATGCAGGTCGAGCGCCGCAGCCCGGCGCCGGGCGCGATCGGCAGTCACGTCGGTGAAGGCGTTGACGACAGAGTCGGTGGCGGCGATGCACGCCAGGCTGGCCTCGACCATGTCGGCGGCGCTCACGGAGCGGTCACGCACCGCCGCGGCGATCGTGCTCGCGCTGCCGCGGAGCAGCGTGGGAGCGTCGCTCACGGCGGCGCCACCGGCAATGCGTCGGCGATGTCGCCCGGTGCGATCGGCGTGAACACCGGCGCGGCTTCGTCGTCGATGCCGAGCGGGAACGCCATCACCAGCGCAGCCATCGACGCCGCGAGCTCGACGTAGTGCACGACGCCCTGCCGATGCTCTGCCGCGATGGGCAGCGCCAGGGACGCCGCAGCGGCATCGACGTAGGCCTCGATCTCGTGTCGCTCCATGAGTCGGATGCTAGCGCCGGACCTCGCGCTGGAAGATCTCGAGGCTCAGCTTCTTGGTCGCAATGAAGCCCGGCTCCGACAGCGTCGCCACGGTGCGCGGGCGTGCGTCGCCATAGGGCAGGATTTCGGCGACGCGGGTCGGCCGCTTGGTGAGCAACAGCACCTGGTCGGCAAGGTAGACAGCCTCTTCGAGGTCGTGCGAGACCAGCATCATGGTCGTGCCGGTCTGCATGAAGACCTCCTGCAGCTTCTCGCGAATGAAGAGCGTCATCTCGAAGTCGAGCGCCGAGAACGGCTCGTCGAGGAACAGCACTTCCGGATTCGGCGCCAGCGCCCGCATGATCGACGCGGTCTGCTGCTGCCCGCCCGAAAGCTCGTAGGGATAGCGGCGCAGATCGAACTTGACGTCGAACGACGCGACCAGCTCGGCCATGCGCCGGTCGACCTCGGCCTTGCTGCGCCCTTCGAGCTTGAGGGGATAGGCGATGTTGTCGATGGTCCGCATCCACGGAAACATCGCTTCGCGATAGTTCTGGAACACGTAGCCGATCTTGGTGTCCTTCAGCGACTTGCCGTCGAACAGGATCTGGCCGCTGTCGATCGGCACGAGGCCGGCGATCATGTTGATCAGTGTCGACTTGCCGCAGCCGTTCGGCCCGAACACCGAGACGATCTTGTGCTTCGGAATGTCGAGGTCGAAGTTCTCGTAGAGCGGCCAGCCAGCGAAGTACTTGGTCAGGCCACGGATCGTGATGTGGGTGCCGGTCGGACCGGGCGCGAAGGGCCGCACCGGGACGTCGGCAACGACGGCGGCGTTGAGGACGACTTCCATGGCTATCTTCCGCTCCAGTGAACGATGCGCCGCTCGGCGAGCAGGAACAGGACATTGAGCGCGTAGCCGAGCGCGCCGGCCGCGAGGATCGCGGCGTACATGCTCTTGACGTTGAGGACCTGCTGCGCATCGATGATGCGATGGCCGAGGCCGGTGTCGGAGCCGATGAACATCTCGGCCACGATCACGATCACCAGCGCCATAGAGACCGCCGAGCGCAGGCCGACGAAGCTCGGCTGCAGGCTTTCCCAGATCAGCACGTCCTTGAATACCTGCCAGCGCGAGGCGCCCATCACGCGCGCTGCCATGACGCGCTGCTTTCTTGCATTGATGACGCCGTAGGCGCTGTTGAAGACGACGATCAGGAGGGCACCGAAAGCCGCGATCGCGATCTTGTTGACGTCGGACACGCCGAAGATCATGAGGAACAGAGGGATCAGCGCCGACGACGGCGTGGAGCGGAAGAAGTCGATCAGGAACTCCACGCTGCGATACGCCTTCTCGTTGCTGCCGAGCAGCACGCCGAGCGGAACACCGACGACCGCGGCGATCAGGAAGGCTTCGAGGGTGCGCAGCACGGTCATGGCGAAGTCGGCCAGGAGCGGTCCGCCGGCCAGGCCGGTGAACAGTGCGCCCAATGTCGACAACGGCGTCGGCAGCAGGATCGCCTTGATGAGCCCGAAGCGGACGACCAGGTCCCAGACGATGAAGAGCACGATCGGCCCGAGGATGGGCAGGAAGCGCGACCAGGGAATCGGCTTCTTGGCGATGGGCGGCGCGCCGTCGGCGGTCGGTGCGGTCCAGGGGACGGCGGCAGCCGTCGCGGCGTCGGTTCTCATGGTCACCCCTTGAACAGCATCGGCTCGACGATCACCCGCTTCTCGAAGATGCCCTTGTCCGAGAACAGGTCGTAGAACTTCTGGAAGTAGGCGATGTCGCTCGCCTTGAACTCGCTGTAAAGCATGTACGAGGCCAGCGGCACCTCGGCCGTCAGCGGCCCTTCGATCGCGGTGTAGCCCTTCATGTACTGGCGCGCGTCGTCGGGCTTGCTGCGCACCAGCTCGATGCCCTTCGCATAGGCCGCGATGAATTTCTTCGACTCGGCGGGGTACTTCTTGATGAACTCGGTGGTCAGGCTGGCCGAGCCGCCGTGCCACGGCGCGAGCGGATCGCCGAGGATGTAGTGGGCGACGACGCCGGCTTCGAGCAGCCGCGTCGTGCCGTTAAGGCGGCCGATCGTGCCTGTCGGCTCGAGCGTGTACGCGGCATCGATCTGGCCCGCGGCCAGCGAAGCGACGTGCTGGCCGATCGGCAGTTCGGTCACGCTCATGACGCCGGCGCCGGCCTTCTCGAGCATGGTCTTGGCGAGGGTCACGTTCTGGATGCCGGGGCCGGAGGCGACGCGCTTGCCCTTCAGCTCGGCCATCGTCTTGACCGGGCTGTCCTTGGGCAACAGGAACTCCTCGAGCACGTACTTCGCGTTGCTCGGGTTCGTGGCGAAGATCTTGAACAGTCCCGGCTGCGCGATCTCGCCGATCGCGAGATTGGCCGAGCCGGTGCCGTTGGCGCTGCCGTCGGATCGGCCGGAGAGCATCGCTTCCATCACCTGCTGCGCGCCTGCGAACTTGAGGGCTTCGACGTCGAGGCCGACCTCCTTGAAGTAGCCTTTCTCCACGGCTGCGAAGAAGGGAAGGCCGGCCGCGACCGGCCAGTAGCCGATGCGGATCTTCGGCGCGCCCTGGGCGCGCACGAGCGCCGGAGCGCCCAGCACTGCAAGCGCGCTCGCGCCGACCGCCCCTGCGACTAGAAGACGACGTCTCGTCGTGTCAGGTGAATGAGAAACTGCGTCGGTGACGTCAGGTGCAAACGATGAAGGAACGGATTTCATGAGTTCTCCGGAGTGACGACGGGTCTTCAAATCTGTGCCGTGGTTCGAGCTCAGCCCGGTGCGTCGGCCTTGAGCGACTGCAGGTAGGCGCGCCAGCCGCCGTGGCGGGTGACGTCGCGAGCGTTCTGCAGGGCGCTCGCTTCGCACACAAATCCATGGACCCGGCGGCCGTCCTCAAGCTCGACCTGGCCGATGCCGAGCGGCGCGGGCACGAGCGCGAGGAAGGAGCCGA
>JBDTNU010000388.1:0-4251 GCA_039933535.1 Caldimonas sp.
CACCCTCTCCACCAAAACGACTTCCAAAGCAGCCCCGGGACGTCGCGCGCCCTGGCCGGACAGTCAGGGCGCTGCAGCACGGCCGCAACCGATCAATCAAACGATCGTTTAAGGCGGCTAGAATGAGCCGCGATGAAAGCCTCGCTTCCCGAAGACGGCTTCTGCCCGGTCTCCCAAGCCCTGCTCGCGGTGCGAGGGCCGAGCGAGCCGGCACGCGAGCGGCTGATGCTGGCCGGCCTTCGCCTGTTCGCCGAGCAGGGTTACGCGAAGACCTCGATCCGCCAGATCGCGCTTGCCGCGGGCACCAACGTCGCTTCCGTCAGCTACTACTTCGGCAACAAGGCCGGCCTCTATCGTGCCGTCTTCTGGGGTGGCGCCGCGCCGGCCGGCGACGACTCCCGCCCGGCAGGCGGTCCGGCGACCGCGTCGCTCGACAGCATCTTCGAGCACATCCTTGCGCCGCTGCGCAGCGGCGCCCAGGCGCGCCTGTGGATCAAGCTGCACCGGCGCGAGATGATCGAGCCGGCGGGCCTGTGGCGGGAGAAGGTCGATCGCGGCATGCAGCCGATGCACGCGGCGCTCGTCGCCCTGCTGTGCCAGCGGCTAGGCGTGGACCGCCCCGACGATGAGGTGCTCGCACTGGCGACGCTGATCATCGGCCCTGCGGTTCATCTGCTCGTCAACTGCGAAGTGGTCGATGCACTGGCTCCGCAGCTGCTTGCCGGACCGCTTGCCATCGATGCCTGGCATCGCCGCCTCATGCGCAGTGCCGACCTCCTCATCGAAGCCGAGCGCAAGCGCCGCGGAAAGGCCGCCGCCAGCGCCCTCGCCAGCGTGCCGGCACAGTCGTTGCGTCGCAAAACGCGTTCGCCGGCGACTTCCCGTTCATCTACCCGGAGCAAGGCATGAGTCGCACCCGCTCTCCCAACATGCCGCACCGCACGACGCTCGCGCTCTCGGTTGTGCTCGCCTTGGGCGGCTGCGCCGTCGGGCCTGACTTCAAGTCGCCGCCGCCACCCGCAGTGGCCGACGCCGCGCATCCTTACACCCCCGTGCAGATGCCGGCTCAGACGGCGAGCGCTCCCGGTGCGGGCGGCGCCGCGCAGCACCTCGCCCTCGGCCAGGACATCCCGGCCCAGTGGTGGACGATGTTCCACTCCGAGCCGCTCGACCAGCTGATCCGCTCCGCCCTGACGCAAAGCCCGACGCTCGCTTCGGCGCAGGCAGCGCTTCGCCAGGCGCAGGAAACGTACGAAGCCGATTCGGGGCGCAAGGTCTTGCCGGCGGTGAACGGCCAGCTCGGCGCGCAGCGAGAGCGGCTTTCGGCGGCCGAAGGCGGGATTGCGGGCAACAACGTCTTCAGCGTCTACAACGCCAGCGTCAATGTCTCGTACACGATCGACGCCTTTGGCGCGACGCGGCGCGAGCTCGAGGGTCTGCAATCGGCGATCGACTACCAGCGCTATCAGGTCGAGGCGGCGTATCTGAGCCTGACGACCAACCTCGTCACGACGGCGATCCAGGAGGCATCGCTGCGCGCGCAACTGCAGGCGACGCGCGACGTCGTCGACGCCGAGCAGAAGTCGCTCGATCTGGTGCAGAAGCAAGCGAAGCTCGGCGCCATAGCGCGCTCGACGGTGCTGTCGCAGCAGGCGCAGCTGGCGCAGACGCGAGCCGCCCTGCCCGGGCTCGAGAAGGCCCTCGAGCAAACCCGCCACCAGCTCGCCGTATACGCTGGCCGCCTGCCCGGTGACGGTGGCCTGCCCGAGTTCAACCTCGACTCGTTGCAGCTGCCGGTCGATCTGCCCGTGAGCCTGCCTTCGGCGCTGGTGCGCCAGCGGCCCGACATCCGCGCCAGCGAGGCGCTGCTGCACGAGGCGAGCGCGCAAGTCGGCGTCGCCACGGCAAACCTCTATCCGCAGATCACCTTGAGCGGCAGCGCCGGCTCGCAAGCGCTGAAGGCCGACAAGCTGTTCTCCGGCGGCACCTTCGCGTGGAGCGTTGGTGCGGGCCTGCTGCAGCCGATCTTCAACGGCGGCGCGCTGCAGGCGACCAAGCGCGCCGCGATCGCCGCGTATGACCAGGCCGAGGCGCAATACCGGCAGACCGTGCTGAATGCCTTCCTCAATGTCGCCAACACGCTGCGTGCGCTCGACCGCGACGCCGAGGCGCTGGCGGCGCAGGCCGAAGCGGAATCGCTGGCGCGCCAGCAGTTCGACCTGGTGACGCGCCAATACCAGCTCGGCGCCGTCAGCTACCTGGGACTGCTCGATTCGCAGCGCACCTATCAGCAGACGCGCGTTGCGCTCGTGCAGGCACAGGCATCGCGCTTCGCCGACAGCGCCGCACTGTTCCAGGCGCTCGGCGGCGGCTGGTGGAACCGTGAAGCGCTGGCCGACATCTCGACGCCGGCGCAATGAGCCGGAACGAATCGCCAGTACGCGGCGCCGGATGGCGAGCACAAACAACGGGGAGAGATCGATCGTGAAGAAGGCGACCAAACACTGGATCTGGATGCTCGGCGGCGTGGTCGTTCTGGTCCTCCTGCTCGCGGGAGGCTTCGTGCTGCACATCCGCACGCTCATCGCGTCGCAGCCCAAGCCCAGCCCGCAGACGATCTCCGCCACGCGTGTGACGGCACTCGAATGGCAGCCGCAGCTCGCTGCGGTCGGCACCGTGACGGCGGTGCGCGGCGTCGACGTGACGACGGAAATTGCCGGCCTGGTGCGCAGCATCGAGTTCAAGTCCGGCCAGGACGTGAAGGCCGGTGCGGTGCTGGTGCGGCTCAACGCCGATTCCGACCTCGCCCAGCTGCATTCACTGCAGGCAGCTGCCGACCTGTCGGCCAGCGTCGTCGCGCGCGACAAGGCGCAGCTCGAGGTGCAGGCGATCGCCCAGGCCCTGGCCGATGCCGATGTGGCGGACCTGAAGAGCCGGCGTGCCCTCGTTGCGCAGCAAGAGGCGACGATCGCGAAGAAGACGATCCGCGCGCCGTTCAGCGGCAAGCTCGGCATCACCACCGTCAATCCCGGCCAGTACCTTAACCCCGGCGACAAGATCGTCACGCTGCAGACGATCGATCCGATCTACGTTGATTTCTACCTGCCGCAAAAGCAGATCGGCGGCCTGCAGCTCGGCCAGGTCGTCAACGTCGTCTCCGACGGATTTCCCGGGCAGACCTTCCCCGGCAAGATCTCGGCCATCAGCCCGAAGGTCGATCCGGCGACGCGCAACGTGCAGGTCGAGGCGACGCTCGCCAATCCGAAGCGGCTGCTGTTGCCCGGCATGTTCGCCAACGCTGCAGTCGAAATCGGCGAGAAGAAGCGCTACCTGACGCTGCCGCAGACCGCGATCACCTACAACCCGTACGGCTCGACGGTCTTCGTCGTGCGCAGGAAGAGCGAGTTCGACGCCGAGAACAAGGCCGCGGCGAACGCAGCCAGCGCGGCCGGCTCGTCGGCGGCCAAGGCGGCGCCACCGCCAGCCGCGGCCGCGTCGGCATCGGACGACAGCCAGGTCGCGCAGCAGGTGTTCGTGACGACCGGCGAGACGCGCGGCGATCAGGTCGCGATCCTGAAAGGCCTGAAGGAAGGCGAGCAGGTCGTCACCAGTGGCCAGGTCAAGCTGAAGAACGGCACCGCCATCGTCATCGACAACTCGGTGCAGCCGGCGAACAGCCCGAACCCGAAGCCGCAGGAACGTTGAGGCTGCCGACATGAACTTCACGGACATCTTCATCAAGCGGCCGGTGCTGGCCATGGTGGTGAGCCTGCTCATCGTCGTGCTCGGCCTGCGCGCGCTGTTCGGCCTGCCCATCAACCAGTTCCCGAAGACGCAGAACGCCGTCGTCACGGTCTCGACGGCGTACTACGGCGCCGACGCGCAGACCGTGGCCGGCTTCATCACCCAGCCGCTGGAAGGCGCGATCGCCCAGGCGCAAGGCATCGACTACCTGTCGTCGAACAGCACGAGCGGCGTCTCGACGATCACCGCGACGCTGCGCCTGAACTACGACGCCAACCGCGCGCTCACCGAAATCAGCACCCAGGTCAACTCCGTCAAGAACCAGCTGCCGCCGCAGGCACAAACGCCGGTGCTCACGGTGCAGACGGGCTCGACGATCGACGCGATGTACATGGGCTTCTACAGCGACACCCTGCCCACCAACAACATCACCGACTTCCTGTCACGCGTCATCAAGCCCAAGCTCGACTCGGTCGAGGGCGTGCAGACCGCCGAGCTGCTGGGCGC
>JBDTNU010000389.1:0-4250 GCA_039933535.1 Caldimonas sp.
CCTCCCTTGGCAACCTTGACGCGTACATCACCGCCGTCAACCGTGTTCCCCTGCTGACGCAGGAGGAAGAGACGGAATTCGGACGGCGTCTGCGCGCCAGCGGTGATCTCCAGGCGGCTGGAAGCCTGGTTGTCTCGCATCTGCGCCTGGTCGTTTCCATTTCCCGCAAGTACCTCGGTTACGGCCTGCCGCACGGCGACCTGATCCAGGAAGGCAACGTCGGTCTGATGAAGGCCGTCAAGCGCTTCGACCCGGACCAGGGCGTTCGCCTGGTGAGCTATGCCATGCACTGGATCAAGGCCGAGATCCACGAATACATCCTGAAGAATTGGCGCATGGTCAAGGTCGCGACGACCAAGGCCCAGCGCAAGCTGTTCTTCAACCTGCGCTCGATGAAGCAGAACATGAAGGACGACGCTGCCGCCGAAGACACGCACCGCACGACGCTGACGCAGAGCGAGGTCGATTCGCTGGCCAAGACCCTCAACGTGAAGCGCGAAGAGGTGCTCGAGATGGAAACCCGGCTCTCGGGCGGCGACGTCGCGCTCGAACCGCAAACCGACGATGGCGAGGAAAGCTACGCGCCGATCGCTTACCTGGCCGACGACACGAACGAGCCGACGCAGGTGCTCGAAGCGAAAAAACGCGACTGGCTGGCCGGCGACGGCATCGCCCTGGCGCTCGATGCGCTCGACCCGCGCAGCCGCCGCATCGTCGAAGAGCGCTGGCTCAAGGTCAATGACGACAGCTCGGGCGGCATGACGCTGCACGACCTGGCCGGCGAATACGGCGTCAGCGCGGAGCGTATCCGCCAGATCGAGGTGGCCGCGATGAAGAAGATGCGAAAAGCGCTGGCCCACGCGCACTAGGCGCTTCGAGGACAAAACGCTTCGCTGAATTCAAAACGGCCCCGATGGGGCCGTTTTCTTTTCGGATTCGCCCCTGCTTATCCGGCGGCGACCAGCTGCCGGATGTCGGCAGCGAAGTTCTTGCTGTCGCCGCCGTAGGGCACGTAGAGGCGAACCTGGCCAGCCGTGTCGAACACGAAGGACGCGGCACTGTGGTCCATCGTGTAGCTTCCAGGATTACGGCCGGGTACCTTGGCATAGAAGACCTTGAACTCCTTCGCTGCCGCCTCGGTCTGCTCGAGCGACCCTCGCAGCGCCGTGAAACCGGGACCGAAATTGCCCACGTAGGCTTTCAGGATCTCCGGCGTGTCGCGCTCGGGATCTACCGTCACGAAGACCGTCTCGACGCGGTCGCCCTCGCTGCCCAGCGACTTCCTGATCTGGGCGAGCTCGGCCATCGTCGTCGGGCAGACGTCCGGGCACTGGGTGTAGCCGAAGAAGACCACGATCACCTTGCCCTTCCAGTCGGCCAGCGTTCGCTGCTTGCCATCGGCATCGGGGAGCTCGAGATGACGCGCGAACGCCGCGCCCGTGATGTCGGTGGAATGAAAGCTCAGGGCCTTCGGTGCGTTGGCGGCCGGACGGTTGCAAGCGGCGAGCAAGAGCGTCGAAAGAGCAGCAGCGACGACGACGTTGCGGCGGGAGAGACTCATGCGATCAGTGGCCCGATGTAGTGATCGACGATCAGGGCCGCGAACAGCAACGACAGATGAACGATCGAGAAGCGAAAGGTCTTGCGCGCGAGCTGGTCCGAGTACTGGCGCCAGAGCCGCCAGGCGTAGCCGCAGAACATCACGCCGAGAACAATGGCCGCCGCCAGATAGATCGGCCCGCTCATGCCCGAGACGAAGGGCAAGAGCGTTGCCGCGAACAGCACCAGCGTGTAGAGAAGGACATGCAGCCGGGTGAACTCGGAGCCATGCGTCACCGGCAGCATCGGCAAGCCGGCGCGCCGGTAGTCCTCGGCGCGGTAGAGCGCCAGCGCCCAGAAATGCGGTGGCGTCCATAAAAAGATGATCAGGCACAGGATCAGTGCTTCCGGGCCGACATCGCCGCGCACCGCCGCCCAGCCGAGCACGGGTGGCATTGCCCCCGATGCGCCGCCGATGACGATGTTCTGCGGCGTCAGCGGTTTCAACACGACGGTGTAGACCACCGCGTAGCCGATGAAGGTGGCGAAGGTCAGCCACATCGTCAGCGGATTGACGGCGAACCAGAGCAAGGCGCTTCCGGCGGAGCAGAGGACGGCGGAGAACACCAGCGCCTGGCGGGTCGTGAGCTCACGCGTGGCGGTCGGCCGCCACGAGGTGCGCGCCATGCGCGAATCGATGCGTTGCTCGACCAGGCAATTGAATGCCGCCGCGGCCGCTGCGACCAGCCAGATGCCGACGATTGCCGGCAGCACGATTCGCCACTCGGGCCAGTCGGGCGTGGCGAGCAGCATGCCGATCGCCGCGCAAAACACGATCAGTTGCACCACGCGAGGCTTCGTCAGGGCGTAGTACTGCCGCGCCTTCGAGGGCAGCGAGACGCCGTGGGTCGCGGCAGGAGCGGCGGCGGACGAGAGGGTTTCGGACATGATGACGAGGCCCCGATTCTACGAAGCCAGGCGTCCCTGGCCGACCGGCCAGTTCGGCACTGCGACCGAATGCGACGGCCGCGTGCGAACGATCAGGACAGTCAGCACGACCACGAGGGCTGCACTTCCCGCCGTATGCGCCACGGCGGCGACAAGCGGCCAGCCGAGCAGGACGTTGCCTAGGCCGCTCGCCGTCTGCCACACGGCGATGCAGACCACCGACCACCCCCAGGGCCTCGCCTCGCGACCGCCGACGGCGATGAGTCGCCACGCCATGACGGCGATCGCCGGCACGACCACGAAGGCGCCGATGCGATGCGCGACATGAATCGCCGTCAGGGCCGAGAAGGGCAGGAACCCGCCCGCGGAATCGACGCCGAGCGAGCGCAGCAGCTCGAAGCCGGCGCCGAAGTCCATGTCCGGCCACCAGACGCCCTGGCAGGTCGGAAACTCGCTGCACGCAAGCACCGCGTAGTTGGTACTGACCCAGCCGCCGAGCGCGATCTGCAGGACCACGAGGGCGGCCACTGCGACCAGCGCGCGGCGCAGGGTCGGCGCCAAAGCGATCGGCCGCGGCTCGTAGACCTCTGCCTGGATCGCCAGCAAGGCGAGCAGGCCGAGCCCGCCGAGAAGGTGCAATGTGACGATGGCGGGATAGAGCTTCATCGTCACCGTGAGCGCACCGAACGCGCCCTGCACGCCGATCCAGAACAAGGTCGCGACGGCCCAGACAGGTGACGCGCGGACCCGCCGACGGCTCACCTCGACGATCACGAGCACGGCGAGCGCAAGCACGATCACGCCGATCGCCGTCGCCGAATAGCGATGCGTCATCTCGATCCAGGCCTTGGCGTGCGTGACCGCTCCGGTGGGCACCGACGCTTGCGCCAGCGCAATGTGATCGCTCGCGCCGACCGGACTCGCGTGGCCATAGCAACCCGGCCAATCGGGACAGCCGAGGCCGGAATCGCTGAGCCGCGTGAAGGCGCCAAGCAAGACCAGGTCGAACGTGAGAAACAGGGTGAGCAGCGCGAACGCGCGCAGGCGCGATGCTGGCGCCTCGTCGCGGCGTCGCAGCCAGAACCATAGCAGCGGGCCGATGGCGAGGCCGATGCCAACCGCGGCGATGGCGAGCAATGGCGCCATGTCATAGGCGGGCTGCGGATTGTTCATCGCCCCGGCTGGTCCCAGCCTGCGGAAGCGCGCAGCAGCTTCTCGACATCGCGCTTCAGCTTCGCCGGGTCGGCGTCGGCCGGAGCACGCATCATCCAGTCGCCTTGGGGATCGACGATGTAGAGGTGATCTTCGAGCCCGCGACCGGCGGCAGGCGCCAGCCACGCGCCAAGCGATGCGCGGTCGGCGCGCAGCACCGTCGCCGGGGCCAGCCCGATCGTTTTCACGCCCGCATCGGCGCCGATGGCGGCAAGCGTTTCGGCGCGCGGCGCCGCGCCGTCGTCGATGAGCCAGATCTTGTCGACGCGATCCTTTTCGCGGCCCAGCGACTCGTGCAACTGTCGTTGCAGCCAGAGATGACGTTCGCAGGCAAGGTCGCAGGCGCCACGCGAAACGACGACGAGCAGCCACTGGCCGCGCAGCGAGAGCGGTGCGATCGTGGAGCCGCCGAGGTCGGTCAGCGGCAAGGTTGCGGGCAAGGGGCGCTGCGGCAGGATCAGCTCGCTGTAGTTCGTCAGTGCCTGCGGCCGGATGCCGCGATAGGCGAGGTAGGCGGCAACCACCGGTGCGGCACAGACCAGCAACACGGC
>JBDTNU010000390.1:0-4236 GCA_039933535.1 Caldimonas sp.
CGAAGTCGACCGGCAGCAGCACCGCGTCGGGCGCGAGCACGGCCGACTTCATCATGCCCATGGCCGAGAACACGCCGAGCTTTCTCGCTTCGTAGGTGCTGGTCGTGACCACGCCGCGGCCGACGTAGTGGCGCAAGGAAGAAAACGTCCGCGTGCCGTCGGTCTGCAGGCGCGGCTGGGCGTCGCGCCCGCCGCCGATCACGACCGCCCGGCCGCGCAGCTCCGGATAGCGCAGCAATTCGACCGACGCGTAGAACGCGTCCATGTCGAGGTGGGCGATGAGCCGTGGCATGACCGGGGATGGTAGGCTCCAAACTGGTTGCATCCACAGTCTTTCGGCCGTCATGACCCCCGACTCGACCACCACCTCGATCCGCTTCGCGTCACGTGCCGACGCCGCGGTGATCGCCGAGATGTCGCGCGACCTGATCGAGCGCGGACTCGGCTGGAGCTGGACCAGGGAGCGCGTGCTGCGCAGCCTGCGCCACCCCGACACCAACGCCATCGTCGCCGTGCGCGAGGCCGAGCGGGCCGGCTTCGGCATCATGAAGTACGGCGACGACGAAGCGCATCTGCTGCTGCTCGCGGTGCGCCCCGCCAACGCGCGGCGTGGCGTCGGCAGCGCGCTGGTCGCCTGGCTCGAGCGCTCGGCGCGCGTCGCCGGGATCAGCCGGGTCTGCCTCGAAACGCGTTTCGGCAACGTCGAGGCGCGCAACTTCTATGCGCGCCTCGGCTACGCCCAGTCGCAGTTGCTGCCGGGCTACTACGGCGGCCGCGAAGCGAGCGTGCGGATGTCCAAGGAACTGGGTGGCGAACGCAAGGGCACGACATGAAAGCAGGAGTCTTCGGCGTTGGCGCGGCGCTGGTCGCCGGCCTGGCGCATGCGCAGTCAGCTCAGGCGCCCGCGGATCCGACCGCGCTGCCACCCGGCACGAAGCGTGTCGCGGCCAGCGTCGACGAGTGCGCGGTATGGCGGCGCGAGCGCAGCTTCGCCAGGAGCGTCGAGGCGCACGACCTGCCCGCCTTCGAATCGCACCTGCATCCCGGCACGGTGTTCGACGCGGGTGCCGTAGATGCCGATCGCGGTCGCGCGACGGTCGTGAAGGGCTGGAGCGGGATCGTCGAAGGAAAGGGACTGGTCTTGCGCTGGCGGCCGGGCATCGTCAACATCGGCGGCGATCCGGCGATCGCGCTCTCGCGCGGGCCGTGGATCATGCAAGCGACGCGCGACGGCGTGACCTCGTTCAGCGTCGGCTTCTATCAGACGGTCTGGGTTCGCGACGCGAAGGACAACACCTGGCGCGTTCTCTTCGACGCCGGCGCATCGACGCCGCAGAAGGTGGCCGACCGTGCGGCTGCCGAGGCCTGGGTCATCGAGCAGCCGATGAACGACTGCGCGGCAGGCTGACTCGTCCGCGGTGTCAGGCGCGGAACACGCCGCTCTTGTACATGCCGCGGTCGGCGGCACCGTAGATCGAATAGAGCGCAGCGCCTTCGCGCGGCAGCAGCACGTCCATGGCGCGGTCGAGTGCCGCAGTCGCACGGGCGAGCGACTCGCGTTGCGCTGCGACCTGTCCGCTGGCTTGCACCAGCCGGTCGCGCAGGGCCGGCGGGACGGGGCCGTTGCGGGCCGCGTCGGAGAAATGGTCGACGGCGCTGGCCAGCGCCTTGTGCAGCTCGGAGGCGTGCAGGTCGATGCCGGCGGCGTCGCGCGAGCGCAAGGCGTTGCCGAGTGCGGCCAGCCGCGATTCGACGGCGGACAGTCGCTCTTCGAGGCCGGGCGAGAGCGGCGCCGGGCCGGTGGCGCCGGCCATCAGCTCTGCACCTTGCCGAGCAACTCCTGCGCGTTGGCGATCAGCTTGTCGGCGATCGCTCCTGCATTGACCTTGAACGTGCCGCTGGCGATCGCGTCGCTCATGCGGGCCACCTTGTCGGCATCGAATTCGCTCGACGTTCCGCCCGACAGCAAGGTCGACGCGGTGCTCGAGAGCGCGACGGTCGCGCTCGGATCGGTGGCCGCGGTCGCTGCCGAAGCGGCGTGGGCATGGTGTGCATGGCCGGCCTTGCCAGGTTCAGCGGCAGCGACTTGCGAGCCCGGCGCCTGGACGGCGACTGGCTTGTCCGCGGGATTACCGATCTTCATGGTGCTCTCCATCGGCGCCGGCAGGGCGCGCTCCCATCAACATGGACGGAGTATCGGCGTCGCATGGCGCGACTTTAGGAATTTCTGGCGTCACCGGGCGAACGGCAGGGCCCATGCTCACAGCGAGACCTCGATTCGCCGCTCCCCCGACGGCACACCCGTCAGCACGCGACCGCTCTCGGTGCGCACGCGCGCGGGCTGGCCCTCGACGCCATTGCTCAGAGCCTGCGCTTCGCTCTCGAGCGAGAACCCTTCGCCCAGTGCGATGACCTTGACGGTCTCGCCTGCGGCAAACCACTGGCGGATCTTGAGATGGCCCTGGCGCAAGGTCTGGCCGGGCTTGAGGTTCTGCGCAAGGATGCGGCCGACCGCGAGCCTGGCGTCGACGAGGGCAGGAGTGAATTCCTCGGCCAGATCGACCTCGGCCTCGGCCACGTCGGCGCTGGTCAGTGTGCTGCCCGCGACGGCACCGCCCGGCACGACCAGGGCGCGGCCCCAGACCTTGACCGTGATCGGCAGGAAGACGTTCCAGGGCGTCGGCCCGACCTTGCAGCGCAGGCCGATCCGGGCCTTGCCCCAAAGACGCATGCCGGACGGGATGTAGGGCTCGATGCTCTGGCAGGGCGCGAGGTGCAGGCGCGGGTCGAGCTGGCCGATCGCGACCTCGATCCGTGGCGCGCCTGGCTCGCCGGCCTTGTTGCCGAGCGCCAGGGCACGCACGCTCTCGAGCAATGCCGGATCGAGGGCGGTTGCCGCGTCCTGCGCACCGGCGGGCGTGGTCAGACCGAACAACCCGAACACGACCAGGATCGCCCAGGAGAGCAGGCGAGCCAGCCACCACGCGAAAGCACGCGAGGCGATGCGCGCGAAGGGAGCGAACAGGACGATGGCCAACATGGACATCACTTTAGGACGCAGCGCGTGGCGCAAGGACCGGATATGGCCGCAAAAGCGGGGCCTGTTCGCGCTTATGCCGGCGCGGGCGCTCAAGACAATGGCCTCACGTCGTCGCGAATCCGGGCTCCTTGCCCGAACCGCGCCAACGAAGCGAGACCAAGATGCTCAACCGGACCACAGACGCGCTCGACTTCCAGGCCCAGGCACTGACCCTGCGCTCCGAGCGGCAACGACTGATCGCCAGCAACATCGCCAATGCCGACACGCCGGGCTATCAGGCCCGCGACATGGATTTCGCCAAGACGCTGCTGGCCGCGACCGCCGGACTCGCGGGAGCGCAAAGCGTGTCGACCAGCCACTCCGGACATATCGGCAGCGGCAGCGCCGGCTTGAGCGGCGGCAACGTCGGCGCCGACCTGCTCTACGCGACGCCGAGCCAGACCAACCTCGACAGCAACACCGTCGACATGGACCGCGAGCGGGCCAGCTTCGCCGACAACGCGATCAAGTACGAAGCCACGCTGCGCTTCATCAACGCGTCGGTGCGGACCCAGCTGTCCGCGATCACTGGCCAATAGGGGATGTCGCGATGAGCATGCTTTCCATCTTCAACGTCGCAGGCAGCGCCGCGAGCGCGCAGAGTCAGCGGCTCAACGTCGTCGCTTCCAACCTGGCCAACGCCGACACGGTGGCCGGCCCCGATGGCACGGCCTACAAGGCGCGCCAGGTCACCTTCCAGACCCAGCTCATGGGCGAGAACAGCAACGACCCGACAGCGGCCGGCGTTCGCGTCAGCACCGTCAGCGAAGACCAGACGCCGGGCCGCCGCGTGCACGATCCAAAGCACCCGAGCGCCGACGCCGACGGCTACGTGACCTACAGCAACGTCAACGCGATCGAGGAGATGGTCAACATGATCTCGGCCTCGCGTTCGTACCAGAACAACCTCGAGGTCATGAACACGGCGAAGACGCTGCTGCTCAAGACCATCCAGCTCGGCCAGAGCTGAACCTGACGGAAACGACAACACATCATGGCCATCGATTCCGTCAGTTCCACCAGCGACGTCAACGTCGCGTCCTCGCCCGCGAGCTCGAGCGCGGCCGACACCACGATCACCGCGGACCGCTTCCTCAAGCTGCTGGTCGCGCAGATGCAGAACCAGGACCCGCTCAACCCGATGGACAACGCCCAGG
>JBDTNU010000391.1:0-4230 GCA_039933535.1 Caldimonas sp.
CCGGCACGCAGGGCATGCGCAACCACCAGAAGACCGACCGCATGCTCGGCATCGCCCTCGAACAGAAGCTGCCGGTGGTCCTGTTCGCCGAGGGCGGTGGTGGTCGTCCGGGCGACGTCGACATGCCTATCGTCGCCGGCCTTCACGTTGCCACCTTCGCGAGCTTTGCCCGTCTTTCAGGCCGCGTCCCGTTACTCGGTATCGCCGCTGGGCGCTGCTTCGCCGGAAACGCGGCCCTGCTCGGCTGCTGCGACACGATCATCGCCACGCGCGCCAGTTCGATCGGCATGGGCGGCCCGGCGATGGTCGAAGGCGGTGGCCTCGGCAGCTTTCGCCCCGAGCAGATCGGGCCGAGCGAGGTGCAATCCCGCTCCGGCGTGATCGACGTGCTGGTCGAGGACGAAGCTGAAGCCGTGGCGGTCGCCAGACGCTACCTCGCGATCTTTCAGGGGCGCGTCGAAGTGTGGCAGGCGTCCGACCCCGCGGTCTTGCGCGATCTCCTGCCCGCAAACCGGCTGCGCGTGTACGAGATTCGCGCCGTCATGCAAGCGATCGTCGACACGGGTTCGGCGATCGAGTTGCGTGCTGGCTTCGGCACAGGAATCGTCACCGCTCTCGCGCGCATCGAGGGTCGGCCGGTCGGCGTGCTTGCCAGCAACCCCGCGCACCTCGGTGGCGCGATCGATGCGGATGGCGCTGACAAGGCAGCCCGCTTCATGCAGCTTTGCGATGCCCATGGTCTGGCGATCGTCTCGCTCATCGATACGCCGGGCTTCATGGTCGGCCCGGAGATCGAGGCGCGCGGCCAGGTCCGGCACGTGAGCCGGATGTTCGTGGTCGCCGCACAACTGCGCGTGCCGGTCATCGCGGTGGTCCTGCGCAAGGCCTACGGGCTCGGCGCGATGGCGATGGCCGCGGGCGGACTGCATGCGCCGCTGGCAACGGCGTCATGGCCGAGTGGCGAGTTCGGAGCGATGGGGTTGGAGGGCGCGGTCGAGCTGGGATTTCGAAAGGAGCTCGATGCGGCAGTTGCCGGCCCCGAGCGGGAAGACCTTCGCCAGCGTCTTGTCGACGCTCAGTACGCGAAGGGCAGGGCGATCAACATGGCAGCCACGCTCGAGATCGACGCGGTGATCGACCCGGCTGATACGAGGCGTTGGCTCGCCATGACCTTGGCCTCGGCCAACCCCGGCGAATCGAGCAGGCGCTTTATCGACCCGTGGTGAGAAACCAGCGATGCGGGAGTAGCGAACCTCGTAGAGCTAGCGCAAGTCGCTGAAGGTGGTGACTTCCGGCCAGTGGCGTGCTTGCAGCGCCGGATGCGCGGCCTCGTAGCCGATCGCCACTCCTTCCGCGTCGCTGGGCGAAAGTTCGGCGGACAACGCAGACTCGACGCCGGCACGGTACCAGCGCTTCACGTCTTCGACCCAGTCAGCATCGTTTGTCATCGCATTCCCCTCGCAGGATTGCCGCCGTTCTGTCGCCGCCAGTGTCGCTTCGCGCTCGATGCCTGACTATCGGCCAAAGGGGTGACCTGCAGTAGGTACCAACCTACGGGGCTCGGACAACCGACGCGAATTTAGTCTCGCGACGTGACGCAATCAAGACAGGCGGTGAAGACATCCGGTGCAAGACAGCCGGCGCGTCGGCGCGATCCGACACGAGGGTCAGCGCTCCGCTCACGAAGCTACAGGCGCGACTCGGGCATCCGACAAGCTGGCGCGGGTGCATCGTTCGGCTACTGCATCCGGCGTTCTCGCCGACGGCCGAGTCCTCAGGAGCTACCGATGAAATCCACGCCCTTCAAGCACGCCACTCTTACCGTCGCCAGCGCGGCGACAGCCGCCGTAGCGGCATTCGCCCTCACTGCGTGCGACCCGAAAGACACTACCGACACCGCGATTGCAACGCCTGTCGCTACCGCCGCAGCGCCCGCCCCGGCGACCCCGGTGCCTCCCGTGCCCCTGCAGGGGACACCGGTTCCCGCAGTCAATGCTCAAACGGCATACGCGGCACAATCGACCTATCCGGCCCAGCCCGCACCGAGCGCGTATGCGCCGAGACCGAACTATGTCGCCGATCGTCCCTCAGCCGATTCGCATGTTGCCGATCGCAGCAGGATCGGCTCGGTGGCCAGCATCGAACCGATTCGCGAGCGTCCGCAAGGTACCGGTGCCGGCGCCGTCATCGGCGGGGTGCTGGGGGCCGTCGTCGGCAATCAATTCGGACATGGCGCGGGGCGCGCGGGCATGACGGGCATAGGCGCCGTCGGCGGCGCGATTGCGGGCAACAACGTCGAGCGCAACCATCGCGAGGCAATTACCGGTTATCGCGTCAGCATCCGTCTCGACAACGGCACGACCCGCAGCTTCGAGCGCGGCCAGATCGGTGGACTGCAGGTGGGTGATCGCGTCCGCCTCGACGCCGGCAGCTTTCACCGCGTCTGACATGCGCGAGACCTTCGCGGCGCCTCGATGATCGCCGCCGCGGGTGTCATCCGGGTCGGCGTCGGCGGATGGGTCTTCCCGCCCTGGCGGAGCAACTTCTTTCCGCCGGGTCTGGCGCAGAAGAACGAGCTCGCGTACGCGAGTCGTCAGCTGACGGCGATCGAGATCAACGCCACCTACCACAGGCTGCAGAAGCCGGCCAGCTTTGCAAAATGGCGTGACGCGGCGCCACCGGGCTTCGTCTTCAGTGTCAAGGGCTCGCAGTACGTGACCAACCGGCGCGTGCTGGGTGAAGCCGGCGAGTCGATCGAGCGGTTCATGGCGAGCGGTCTCGCCGAGCTGGACACGAAGCTCGGTCCGATCGTCTGGCAGTTTGCGACGACGAAGGTTTTCGACCCGGACGATTTCGAAGCATTCCTGCGACTCTTGCCGGGCAAGCTGGGCGTGCTCAAGCTGCGCCACGCAGTCGAGGTACGGCACCCGAGCTTCATGGCGCCGGAGTTCTTTGCCCTGGTGAGACGTCTCGGCATCTCGACCGTGTTTGCCGACTCCGAAAAGTACCCGTCTTTCGCCGATACGAGCGGCAGCTTCGTCTATGCGCGCCTGATGAACACCGAGCCGCAACTTGCGACCGGCTATTCGCCCGAGCGGATCTCGTTCTGGGCCGACTGCGCACGTACGTGGACCGCCGGTGGCGAACCCGCTGGCCTGCCGCGGGTCGAGCCGGCAGGCGAGACCAAGGCAGGAAGCCGTGACGTGTTCGCCTTCTTCATAAGTGGTGCGAAGGAGCGTGCACCGGCAGCAGCGATGGCGCTTCTGAAGCAACTCGGGATGACCCCTTCCCCGTCTTCGGAGACACCATGAAGAAGGCCTCGCGGCTGCCGCGGCAGCGCGCGAGGCCCTGGTCTTGTCTGGACAGCTAGACGCCTCTGCCTCGTCCGAACAGGAACGTTGCGATGGCGAGGATGATGAACACGACGAACAGGATCTTGGCGATGCCCGCAGCGCCGGCAGCAATGCCGCCGAAGCCGAACAGCGCCGCGATCAAGGCGATCACGAAGAAAACGACGGCATAGTGAAGCATGGTGAACTCCTGGGTTGACGCGACGGTCGCTGAATCGAAAGGTTGGGCCGCTGCGGTGTGCATATCTTCACGGCGTGGCGAGGTGGCAGCGATAGGCTGCGCGGCAGGTCGCTTGTCGGGAGTGCGATGGACGCGCTGTCGGACGGCTCCGACGCCAAGTGCGCTGCCACGGGTCGGCGTGCCGTCCTCGTCGCCCTGGTTTTTTCACGTCTTCCGGCTGCCATGAGCGATTCGACACACGACGCTTCGGCGTTTCCCGCACCGGCTCCCAGTGCCTTGCCTGAGCGCCCGCCGCGGCCCGCGGCCACGATCGTGGTCGTGCGCGACGGCGCGAGCGGTCTCGAGGTATTGCTGTCTCGCCGCGCCGACGGCAGCGACTACACCAGCGGCGCCTGGGTCTTTCCCGGCGGCATCGTCGATGCGCGGGATCGCGATGCGCACGGCGCCTGTGTCGGTGTCGACGACGTACAGGCCAGCGCGAAGCTCGGCCTCGAAAGCGGTGGCCTCGACTTCTTCGTGGCCGCGATTCGCGAGTGCTTCGAGGAATCGGGCCTGCTCTTCGGCCGCGCCGACGACGCGATCGGCTCCGCTCTCGACGGTGCCGCCGCCACCCGGCTCGCGCCCTGGCGCGGCTTGCTGCATCAGCGCGAGCACGGCATCGCCGAGATGTGCGCGAAGGAACGGATCCGCCTCGATGCC
>JBDTNU010000392.1:0-4225 GCA_039933535.1 Caldimonas sp.
TCACGCGCAGGCCGCGGGCTTCCATCGCGGTGATGACGCCGTCGTAGTGGTCGGCGTTGCCGGCCAGCAGATAGGACCGCATCAGCAGCAGGCCGACCGTGCCGCGCTTGCCGCTTGTGGCCACGTGCGGTAGAGCGGCCAGCGTGTCGGCGAGCCGCCCGGTGGCTCGCGGATGCTGCATGCGAGGGTGATAGACGCCGACTTCCGGGTATTCCACCGGCTGCGGCGGGCGCGCTGCGCTGCGCAGTGCCAGCCGTGGTCCGGCCGCATAGCGATCGACCAGGAAGCGGACCATCGCCGCGATGTTCTGTTCGGATCCCGCCAGCCAGTACTGGAGGGTCAGGAAATAGGCGCGCACGTCCTGCGCCGTTCCGGGGATGAAGCGCAGGATCTTCGGCAGCTTGCGCAGCATGCGCATCTGCTTGGCGCCGGCCGTGGCACGTGCGCCGGGCTCGTCGCTGACCGCCTCGGGCTTGCCGCGCAGCCGCTTCAGGAACGCCATGGGCCCGCTCGGCGACGCGTCCATGCTGAACTTGCCCATGCGGGTTAGCTTCATCACCTCGCCTGCCGACATCGCGCAGACCATCGCATCGCAGCGATCCCGGCGCGCCGCCAGTGCGCCGAGGACGGGTTGGAAGTGCTCTTCCATGAACAGCATCGTCGCGACGACGATGTCGCCGCTCGCGATGTCGGCCTTGCAGCGGGCCAGCGCGCTCTCGCTCTGGTTCCATTCGGTGGCTGCGTGCACGACGATCGAGACGCCCGGCGTGACCTGCGCGAGCGCCCGGCCGGCCCGCGCCGCCGCGCTCGCCAGATGGCTGTCCATCGTGACGATGACGAAGCGAAGCGACGCGCGCGCCGCTGCCGGACCCGCAGCCGCCTCAGCGGGCGAAGTGCGCCTTGGCGTCATAAAGAGTCTCGACCGTGATCGTGGGCATGCCGCGCTCGCTGGCGTAGCGCTCGGTGTTGCGCCGGGCCCGGCCGCGAACGAAGAATGGAATCTTGTGCAGCTCGCGTTCGGCGTCGGGTGCCCAGCCCGCGACGACGGGAGTGGCAGAAGGCGCGGGTTCAGGTGCAGTTTCAGGCGGCGCGTTCGTGCCCGCACCAAGGTGCGAGGGCGCCGCATCGGCATGGAACTCGAAGTCGCCACGGAACATGCCGATCAGGTGCTCTTCGAGTCCCATCATCAAGGGATGCACGAAGGCGTCGAACAACACGTTGGCGCCTTCGAAGCCCATCTGCGGCGAATATCGGGCCGGGAAGTCCTGCACATGAACGGGACCCGAGATCACCGCACAGGGAACACGCAGCCGCTTGGCGATGTGCCGCTCCATCTGCGAGCCGAGAACCAGGTCGGGTTGCAGCGCCTCGACCTGGGCCTCGACGTCGAGGTAGTCGTCGCTGATCAGCGGCTCGACGCCGTACTTCTTTGCTGCCTCGCGAACCTCGCGCGCGAACTCGCGGGCGTAGGTGCCGATGCCGCAGACAGTGAAGCCGAGCTCCTCGGCGGCGACGCGCGCCGCGGCGACGGCGTGCGTGGCATCGCCGAACACGAAGACGCGCTTGCCTTCCAGGTAGGTCGAATCGACCGATCGGGCGTACCAGGTCGCGCGCGCCTGGTTCGCCGCTAGGACGGGTGACGGATCGATGCCTGCCAGCGCCGCGACCTCGGCGATGAATTCGCGCGTCGCGCCCGCGCCGATCGGGATCGTCTTGGTCGCCGGCTGGCCGAATGTGCGGGTCAGCCACTGCGCTGCGATCGACGCGATTTCCGGATAGAGCACGACGTTGAAGTCGGCCTCTCCCAGGCGCGCGATGTCGTCGGGGCCGGCGCCCAGCGGCGCGACAACGTTGATCGCGACGCCGAGCTGGTCGAGCAGGGCGCTGATCTCCTTCAGGTCGTCGCGGTGGCGAAAGCCGAGCGCACACGGACCGAGGATGTTGCATCGCGCCTTCGTCGCCGGGTCGCGAGCCGGGCGAAGCGAGCCGGGTGCCGGGGCTGTCGGACCGGCGAGCGTACGGACGATCTGATAGAAGGTTTCGGCCGCGCCCCAGTTCTCCTTGCGCTGATACGAGGGCAGCTCGAGCGGCACGACCGGGATCGGCAGGTCGAGTGCCTTGGCCAGGCCGCCCGGATCGTCCTGGATCAGTTCGGCGGTGCACGAGGCGCCGACCAGCATCGCCTTCGGCTTGAACCGCTCGAATGCATCGCGCGCCGCGTTCTTGAACAGCTCGGCCGTGTCGCCGCCGAGGTCGCGCGCTTGAAACGTGGTGTAGGTGACCGGCGGCCTGCGCGGCAGCCGCTCGATCATCGTGAACAGCAGGTCGGCGTAAGTGTCGCCCTGCGGTGCGTGCAGGACGTAGTGCACGTCTTTCATCGCGGTGGCGATGCGCATCGCACCCACGTGGGGTGGGCCTTCGTAAGTCCAGAGCGTCAGTTGCATGGCCGTGCTCGCGGGTTCAGGCGACCAGCGTCATGCGTCGCTGCAGCGGCCGCGTGAACAGGCCGGCGAGGTCGGCCGCCTGGTCGTAGCCGTGGATGGGCGTGAAGACGAGCTCGATCGCCCACTTGGTCGTGAGACCTTCGGCTTCGAGCGGATTGGCCAGACCCAGCCCGCAGACGGTGAGGTCGGGTGCGGCGGCACGACATCGGTCGAGCTGGCGGTCGACGTCCTGGCCTTCGGAGAGCATCGTTCCCTCGGGAAGAAGCTGAAGCTCTTCGGCGAGGTGCTGCCGATGCAGGTACGGCGTGCCGACCTCGACCAGGCGCATGCCCAACTCGCGCGACAGGAAGCGCGCCAGCGGAATCTCGAGCTGCGAATCGGGAAAGAAGAAGATGCTTTTGCCCGCCAGCCGGTGCCGATGACTTGCAAGCGCCCGCGAGGCGCGCTCGCGTCGCGGCGCGATCGTCGACTCGAAGCGATCGGCAGCGACGCCGAACGCGGTCGCCGCCGCCTGCAGCCACGCGGTCGTGCCCTCGACGCCGAGCGGAAAGGGCGCGGGCAAACGCCTGGCGCCGCGGTCCTCCAGCGCGCGTGCGGTGTCGGCGAGGAACGGCTGAGCAAGCAGGAACAGCACGTTCGAGCCGATCGGCGGCAGGTCGCCCGCGCTGCGCGGCGGGAAGAAACGAACCGGGCCGAGCTCCATTTCCTCGAACATCCGCGAGAACTGGTCTTCGACGACGTCGGCCAGCGCGCCGACGATCAGCAACGACGGCTGCGCGTCTTGGGGTGCGCGCGGCGCTTCCGGAACCAGCGACGCGAGGCAGGCGTCTTCACCTTGCGTGAAAGTCGTCTCGATGCCGCTGCCCGAGTAGTTGAGGACGCGGGCGCGGGAAGCGAAGGTCTTCGACAGCCGTTGCGCGGCGCGCGAGAGATCGAGCTTGATCACCTCCGAGGGACACGAGCCGACCAGGAACAGCAGCTTGATCTCGGGTCGGCGCGACAGAAGGCGGCTGACGACACGATCGAGCTCCTCGTTCGCATCGGCCAGGCCGGCGAGGTCGCGGTCGTCGATGATCGCGGTCGCGAATCGCGGTTCGGCAAAGATCATCACGCCGGCCGCCGACTGGATCAGGTGGGCGCAGGTCCGCGACCCGACGACGAGAAAGAACGCGTCCTGGATCTTGCGATGCAGCCAGATGATTCCGGTCAAGCCGCAGAACACCTCGCGCTGACCGCGCTCGCGCAATACCGGTGCGTCGGCGCAACCAGCGGCGCGGATCGGGATGACCGCGCTCAAGCCGCAGCTCCGGAAGACAAGGCGGGCTGCGCCCGGCGCGCCATGTCGAGCCGAGCGGCGCGCAGCTTGAGCAGGAACTGCGTCGCGTTGATGACGTAGCTCGCATACGCCGCCAGCGCCAGGTACATCTGGCCGCGCGCACCGAGCGCGCCAGTGGCGAGAGCGAAGAGATAGGCCGTGTGCAGCGCCAGCACGAGCATGCTGAACACGTCTTCCCAGTAGAAGGCCGGCGCGAACAGGTAGCGCCCGAAGACGGCCTTTTCCCACAGGCAGCCGGTGATCATGATCGCGTACAGGGCGAACGTCTTGACCACCACCGAGATCGTCGCCGCCAGGTGTCCCTCATCGCTGGCAAGGTAACGGAGCACGAGCCCGAGGCTGACCAGAAAGACCAGGAACTGCACCGGTGCCAGCACGCCCTGGACGAGGGTCCAGGGACTGGTGTCACGCCTCCTTCGCTCCTCGGAGGTGTAGAGGGGCCGGC
>JBDTNU010000393.1:0-4202 GCA_039933535.1 Caldimonas sp.
TGCGCAGGCTGAGCTTGAACGCGGTGTACGGACGCAGCACGTTGCCCGCGTCCTTCAGGGCCGGCATGCCGTCGACGCCGGTGACCGAGAGCGTCGGCTTCCAGGTGCGATTGATCAGCGCTTCGACCGGGTCGGTCGTCGTCGGAATGGTCGGGCCGCCATCGGCGCCGCAGGCCCAGGGAAAGCGCTTCCAAACTTCGTCGCCGAGGATCTGCGCCGTCGCCCTCGCCTGCTCGATGCGGTCGGCCGGAATCTCGCAGTGCAGGCTTTGCGGCAGGAGGCGCCCGGTCTTCGAATCCTCGAGCCGGTCGAGCACCTGACGCAGGATGCGAAAGCTCGACGGCACCAGGCCGCTCGCATCGCCCGAGTGCACGCCTTCGGTCAGGATCTCGACCTTGAGCGTGCCGGTGACGTTGCCGCGCAGGCTGGTCGTCAACCAGAGCTGGTCGTAGTTGCCAGCGCCACTGTCGAGGCAGACGACGAGCGCGACCTGGCCGAGCCGCTCCTTCAAGGCGTCGACGTAGTACGGCAAATCGGGCGAACCGCTTTCTTCGCAGGTCTCGACGATGCCGACGCAGCGCGGCCGGGCGATGCCTTGCCGGTCGAGCGCCTGGATCGCGGTGATCGCGGCGTAGATCGCATAGCCGTCGTCGGCGCCGCCGCGACCGTAGAGTAGGCCGCCTTCGTAGCGCGGCGTCCACGGTCCGAAGCCGTTCTTCCAGCCGTTGAACTCGGGTTGCTTGTCGAGGTGGCCGTACAGGCAGATCGTCTCCGCGCCCACGTCGTTGCCGCCGGGCCGGGTCGCCGGCACCTCGAAGAAGATGACCGGCGTGCGGCCTTCGAGGCGAATCACCTCGAGCTTCAGGCCGGCGACGTTCTGCCTCTCGACCCACGCGGCCGCATCGCGAACCACGTGATCGATGAACCCGTGCGCCTTCCAGTCGGCATCGAACATCGGACTCTTGGCGGGCACCGCGATGTAGTTGGCCAGTGCCGGAACGATCTCGTCGTCCCAGACCTGTTCGGCGTAGCGGCCGAGTTGCCCGGCTTCGTCGGCTTGAATCGGCAAGAGGGGATCGCGTGCATTCATCGCGGGCTCCTTGATGGCGAAACGGGCAGTGTATCGAGCCAGGCAGCAAGCACGGATAACACCTCGGCCTGCTCGGGTTCGTTGAAGATCTCGTGGAACAGCGGTGCGAAGACGTGTGCGGTCACGACGCCCTTCGGTGCAGCCGCGGCGAACATCGCGCTGCCGGCCGGCACGACGCAGCGATCGCTGCCGGCGTAGAGAAGAAGTGTCGGCAGCTTCCAGCGCGGCGCCAGGGCGCGCACGGCGACGCCGGCGTCGAGCATGAAGCGAGCGAGCCGAGGTGCGATCCGGTCGTGCACCAGCGGGTCGGCCGCGTAAGCGGCGACGACCGCCGGGTCGCGCGAGATCCACGCGGGCTCGAGGCCGTTGCCGACGGCGAGGTTCGGCGTCAACGGGCCCAGCGTGGCAAGCATCGCTTTCTGGATCGGCGTCATGCCGAGGTCGAGGGCCGGCGACGACAGTACCAGCGCGTCGACGGCGCGCCACCATCCGGGCACAGGCGATTCGAGCCCGCCCGCAACGAAGCGTGCCGCAACCGTGCCACCCATGCTGTGGCCGAGCAACACGAGCGGTGCAATGAAGTCGGGCTCGGCCCCGACCGCGTCGAGAACGATCGCGAGGTCACGCATGAAATCGTCGACAGCACCGAGCCGGCCTCGCCCACCCTCGCTCGCACCGTGGCCGCGCTGGTCGTAGCCGACGACACGCCAGCCGCGCGCATTCAGGCTCGCTGCCACGTGCCCGTAGCGGCCGATATGCTCGCCCAGGCCGTGGACGATGACAATCGTGCCTCGCGCGTCGCAGCACGGCCAGGCGCGCCCTCGCAGCACGAGGCCGTCATGCGTGCGAAACATCAGGCTCATTCCACTCCTCTGCCAATGACCCACAACGATTCAGTCGAACTGTCTCACGAGAGCGACCGCGACCGCCACGCGGAGCTCGATCCCCCGGCAGCCGCGGCCTGGCCCTGAAGCCGCGCGGTGTTTTCCTGGATGTCGGCCACGGACGTGGCCTTCTCGATGGTCGGACTGATGCAGGCGGTGCTGGCCCTGGTCTGGCTGCTCGGCTCATGGCTGCTCGCCGACACGCGGCGCGCAGCAATCCATTGGTCGGCGTTCGCCGCATTGAGTGCGATCAGCTTCGTGCTCATGATCGCCGCGCTGCACGCACGGCCTTCGTCGAGCGCCGAGCTCCTGCGAGCCGCAGGCAACATGGCCTGGCTCGCTGCCGCGGTCGCGCTGCACCGCGGCGTCTGGCTCTTTGTCGGGCGCCCGATGGGCGTCACGCTGCACCTGCTGGTTCTGGGCGCGGGGCTGGTGGCGTCCTACCTCGGGCTTTCACCGACGGGTGGCAGCGTCCGCATCGGCACGCTCTCGGCGCTGCTCACGCTGCTGGTGCTCCTGGTGGCCCGCGACCTCCACGTCTACGCCCGCGATGGGCTCGGCATGCGCTGGCCGTGGCTGATGTCCTTGCCGGGCGCCTTCGGGGCGGTCGGCTTCGCCTATCGAGGCGTGCGCGCGGTGGCATGGCCCGCGACCGTGGCCGCGGAGATGACCACCAACAGCGCGCTCAATGTCGGCTCCGCGTTCAGCTACATGGTGATCGTCCTCACCTTTCATGCGACGCTGATCGCGCTGGTCCTGGGCCGCCTGCTCGCCGACCTCCGGCACCGCGCCAGACACGATGGGCTGACCGGGCTGCTCAACCGGCGCGCCATCGAAGAAAGCATCGAAGCGCAGATCCGGCGCAGCCTGCGCACCGGCGAAGCGTTCTCGGTGCTGATGCTCGACCTCGATCACTTCAAGTCCATCAACGATCGCTTCGGCCACGCCGCGGGCGACCAGGCGCTCAGCCATGTCGCGGCACTGATGAAGGCCGGCGTGCGCGAGGTCGACAGCATCGCACGCATCGGTGGCGAAGAGTTCGTGGCCCTGATGCCAGGTGCGGCGTTGGCCGCGGTCACGCCGGTGGCCGAACGGCTGCGCGAGCAACTGGAGGCTCACCCTTTGCTGCTCGACGCGTCGAACGTTGCGGTCACGGTCAGCATCGGCATCGCGCAATGGGCCGACAAGACCGAGAACATGTCGCGCCTGCTCGTGCGTGCCGACCGCGCGCTCTACCAGGCCAAGCAGGAGGGCCGCAACCGCGTGGTCACGGCCGGCACCGAGATCCGCACCATCGACATCGCCGCGCCGGCGATGCAATAGCGGTAGGCCTCAGCGCGGCGGCGTCGAGGCTGTTGGCGCAGCCGGCTCTTCGGTCCAGCCACCGCCCAGCACGCGGTACAGGGCGACCAGGTTCTGCAGCTGCAGGGCCCGCGTCTGCACCAGCGCCTGCTGGGCAATGAACAGCGAGCGCTGGGCATCGAGGGCATCGAGATAACTCGACGCGCCGGCACGGTAGCGCAGATCGGCAAGCCGATAGGTGATGGCCAGCGCATTGGTCTGCGCCGCCTGCGCCCGCAATTGTTCGCCGAGCGTGGCGCGGCCGGCCAGCGCGTCGGAGACTTCGCGAAACGCGGTCTGGATCGACTTCTCGTATTGGGCAACGGCGATGTCGCGGTAGGCCTTGGCGACGTCGAGGTTGGCGCGGTTGCGGCCGGCGTCGAACAGCGGCTGCAAGAGCTGGCCGGTGCCGGTGAAGGCCCAGCTGCCGCTCTTGAAGAGGCCGGACAGCTCGGTGCTGGCGGTGCCGAAGTTGGCGGTCAGCGAGATCCTCGGAAAGAACGCTGCGCGCGCCGCGCCGATGTTGGCGTTGGCGGAGAGCAGCTGCTGCTCGGCGGCGCGGATGTCCGGGCGACGTGCCAGCAACTCGGCAGGCAGGCCGGCCGGCAGGTCGGTCGTGAGCTGCCTGTCGTCGAGCGGCAGCGGCGCCGGCAGGTCGGCGGGCAAGGGCTGGCCGACCAGCAACTGCAGCGCGTTCCCGTCGAGCGCACGCTGGCGGATCGCCTGCGCGAGCGCGACGCGTGCGCCTTCGAGCAACGATTCCGACTGCCGGTAGTCGAGCTCCGACGAGGCGCCGTTGTCGAAGCGCAGCTTGGTCAGCCGGGTCGAGTCTTCGCGCGTGGCCAGCGTCTGCCGCGTCACGGCGAGCAGCTCGTCGTCGGCAAGCA
>JBDTNU010000394.1:0-4201 GCA_039933535.1 Caldimonas sp.
GGTCGGCACGAGCTTGCAGATCACGGTGCCGGCGGGCGCTTCCGGAGACCTGTTCCTCGGCGTCGACGACAACAATTTCGGCGACAACACAGGCAGCTGGGTCGCCACCATCCAGTAGCGCCGGCGCCGCGATGAAGGGTCAGCGCTTGCTGCCGCGCATGTGCCCGCGTCCGCGCGCATGCGCGGCGCCGGCCTTCTGGCCGATCTTGCTCTCGGTGCCGGCCAGCAGCTTGGAGATGTTGGCGGCGTGCCGCCAGATGAGGAGCAGCGACATCACCGTGATTACGGCCGCCTCGGCACCGGCGTCCCAGATCAGCAATTGATAGAACGGCGCGAACACCGCCGAGACCAGCGAGGCGAGCGACGAGTAGCGAAAGAACGCGGCGATGATGACCCAGGTGGCGAGGGTCGCGAGGCCGAGCCAGGGATTGAGACCGAGCAGCACGCCCGCCGCGGTCGCCACGCCCTTGCCGCCCTTGAAGCGAAAGTACACCGGCCAGAGGTGGCCGAGAAAAGCGCCCAGGCCAGCGAGCGGCGGACTCCAGTCGAGCGCGTCGCCGGCGATGCCCCAATGGGCGGCCGCCCAGCGGGTTGCGAGCACCGGGACGACGCCCTTTGCCGCGTCGAGCAGCAGCGTGATCACCGCGGCCGCCTTGCTGCCCGAGCGCAGCACGTTGGTTGCGCCCGGATTGCCCGAGCCGTAGCTGCGCGGATCGGCCAGGCCCATCGCGCGGCTCACGATCACCGCGAACGAGAGCGAGCCGACGAGGTAGCCGCCGAGCAAGGCCAGGAAGGGAAATGCGAGCGTCATCGGGATGAGCGTGAAGGCCCTGAGGGCGACGATTCTGGCTGGTTCGCACAACGCACCGACCTTGCGCCGACCAGCTTGATCAGGACGCTCGGCGCAATGCCGACGAGATAGCCGCGCCGCCCGCCATTGATGTAGACGCGGTCGAGAGCGAGCACGGTCTGTTCGACGTAGACCGGCATCGTCTTTCGGGTCGCGAACGGCGACGTGCCGCCGACCTGATAGCCGCTGTGCCGCTCGGCCACCTCGGGAGTGCAGGGCTCGACCGACCTGGCGCCGATCGCGCGCGCAAGGTTCTTGGTGCTCACCTGGCGGTCGCCATGCATCAGAACGATCAGCGGCCGCGCGCTGTCGTCCTGCATCACCAGCGTCTTGACCACCGCATGCTCGTCGACATCGAGCTGGCGCGCCGATTCGGCCGTGCCGCCGTGCTCGACGTAGTCGTAGACATGCTCGCTGAAGTCGACACCGGCGCGGCGCAGGAACTGCGTCGCCGGCGTCTCGCTGACCCGGGTGCTCTTCTTTGCCACGATGCCATTGTCGTCGTGACCGAAACCTCAACGGGCACGTCGATAAATCAGGATGCGGCCCTTGTAGGCTGGCGCGCCCGCTGTCGCGGGAACGTCGAGACGCTCTTCGTTCAATGTGAATCCGAGCGCCGCCATCTGCCGGTTGAAGGCCGGCCGGTTGCCGCGATCGGGATCGACGATCCACACCTCGGCCCGAGGCTTGCTGTGCCGGCCGATGAAGCCGGCAAGCGTCGAGTTCTCGTCGCGCTCGTACAGCAGGTCGCTGCCGATCACGAGGTCGAAGCGGCCGTGCACCGTGCGGCTGCCGAGGGAACGCGTTCGCACCTGGCCGGCTTCGGGCGCGGCCCAGTCGCCGTAGCGAAACTGCATCGGCGCCAGGCCGTTCAGACGCAGGTTCCTGCGCAGGAAGCTGGCCGCCAGCGGATGGCAATCGCTCGCCGTCACGTCGGCGCCGCGCCGATGCCCGACCAGGCTGGCAAGCGCCAGACCACAGCCCACTTCGAGGATGCGCTCGCCCGCGCGCACCGGCCGCGCCGCAAGGCGCGCCGCCAGATGGGCGCCCGAAGGCCAGAGCAGGCCGAACAAAGGCCAGGTCGCCGACGAGATGCCGCGCCGCTCGGCATCGCCGAAGGGATCGAAGAACTGCTGCCGGTCGAGCAGCGAGCGGATCGTCAGGTCGTCGACGCCGGCGACGGCGATGCGCTCTTGCTTGGTGTCGTAGCCGGGCATCGTGGTCGTGTCAGTCGGCTGCGAGTATGAAGGCTCAACCCGACGCGAAGACGATGGCGGCACGCAGCAGATCGCGCGCGAGCGGGTCGGAGAGCAGCGACTCGGGCCGGACGAGAAAGCACACCGTGCGGCCAAAGGCGAGGACCAGCGGCCGGCCCGCGTCGTCGCGCAACCACGGCGCCCACACCGCCACGGCGTCTCCGCCGCCAGAGAGCTTGTCGTCGATGACGCGAATCGACTCGTCCAATGCCAGGGTCGCGTAGCGCATCGCGACGAACGGCCGCGCATCGATGCCCGGTGCGCCCGGGACCGGGACGCAGGTGACGAGGCGGCCGTGCTCGGCTGCGATCTCCTGCACGGCCACGCCGGAAGCGCGAAGCACGCGTGCCGCCGCATCGCCGAGGGCGACGAGTCCGCTCTGCTTCTCTGCCTGTTCGCGCGCAGATGCATCGTCGCCACCGACCAGAACGACTGGCGCCACAGCCGCGTCGAGCACGAGGCCGAGGCCGCGCAGCGTGTCGGCGACGGCGGCGCCGAAGGGATCGCCGCCGTCGCGCAGGGCCACCGCCTGCGGCAACACGCCTTTCGCCACGTCGTGCGATTCCTTGCCGCCGGCCACGCTGGCGTCGAGATCACCATCGACCGCGAGCCCCAGGGCGCGCCAGAGCGAGACGGCCTTGACGCGCGACTCGAGCTCCTCGCGCGCCGGGTCCGAATCGGCGAGCAGGTCGCCACCGGTTCGAACCTCGGCGACGCCGCTTCGCACCGTCGCGGCGCGAAGCATCGTGCCTACGCGGGCAGCGCCGCTGGCGCGCACCTCCACCACCATGCCGCCGTACCAGCCGCGCGGTCCGTCCTCGTGCGCCGCGATCGCCGCCAGCGCCGCGGCGCGCGGCGTGCCGGTCACCATCGCGGGCGCGGCGGTCGCGACGATGGCGTCCCAGGCATCGACGCCCTCGCGCAGGCGACCGCGCAAGCGATCGACGGCATGGACGACGGTGGCCAGCGTCATCGGTCGGCGCCGGTCGACGAGCTGCAAGGAGCCGGGCTCGCAGAGCGGCGCAAGGTCGTTGCGCAGCGCATCGCTGCAGACCGCGAGCGAGGCGGCGTCGACCTCTTCGTTGAACAGCGAGCGCAAGGCCTCGGCCTCGCCGACCGGGCCACGGCCGCGCGCCACGGTGCCGCACACCGGGAACGACTCGACCTCGCGGCCACGCACGGAAAGCTGGAGATCGGGCGAAGCGCCGAACACGCACTCGCCCTCGCCGCCATCGACCATGAAGGTCGCGGCCGCCGGGTTCACCGCGCGCAGCCGGGCGAACGCGCTTGCCGCGGAACGGGTGCCGACACGGCGGCGAAAGCTCTGGCTGAGGGTGAGGGAAACGAGGCCCGCGCTCGCCATTTGCGCGAGCGCACGCGTCACGACCTTCGCGTAGGCGCCAGGCGGGAAGTCGTCGCGCGCTTCTTCTTCAGTCGTCGCAAGACGCGTCTCGGTCGAGCGAGAAACGACCTTCCTGCGCGGCACGGCCGCGGCGCGGGCGAGCGACTCGTCCTCGAACGCGAGCGTGACGCACCACCAGTCGCCGGCATCGTCACGCTGGTACGTGCGCGGAGAAAAGAAGAACACGCCGAGCGACGCGGCGCCGGTCGCGGCAGGCCTGGCCAATCGATGCGCGTCGAAGCGGAGCGCACCGGCAAGGAGAGCGTCGTCTGCGGTGACATCTTCAGGATCGAACGCCGCGAGAAAGGCGCGCAAGGCCGTCGTCGCGACCTCGCCGCGGCCACGTACGCAGGCGCTGCGAAACGATGCCAGCGAAGCGTGGCCGAGCAGCGCAGCGCCGAATGCGTCCAGAGCGACTGCCTCGACGCCGTCGTCGAACACGTGCAAGGCCAGCGATGGAGCGACGAGCAGCAGCGCCTGCTTCGGATGCATGCCGGCGACGCCCGCGTCGCAGCCGAAGTAGACACCGGGCGCGCCATCGAGCCGCGCCCATGCCTCCCCGACCTCATCGGCGTCGGCCCTGCGGCGATCGACCTGGCAGCGCAGCAGCGGGCAGCCCTACTCCGAGGTGGCGCCGCTGCGCTTGATGATCGGCGTCATCACCGTCAGCTCGTGCTTCATGAAGCTGCGCAG
>JBDTNU010000395.1:0-4193 GCA_039933535.1 Caldimonas sp.
ACGGCACGATGAAGGTGCCCGAGATGACGCGCGAGCTCGACGCCGAGGGCGCCGCCAAGGTCGTCGTCGTCACCGACGAGCCGGAGAAATACGACCTGCACGGGATTCGCGCCCGGCTCGCGCCGAGCGTGACGGTGCACCACCGCGACGAGCTCGATGACGTCCAGAAGGCGCTGCGCGAGATCCCCGGCTGCACCGTCATCGTCTACGACCAGACCTGCGCCACCGAGAAGCGCCGGCGCAGGAAGCGCGGCACGATGGAAGACCCGGCCAAGCGCGTCGTCATCAACGAGCTGGTCTGCGAAGGCTGCGGCGACTGCTCGGTGCAGAGCAACTGCCTCTCGGTCGAGCCGGTCGAGACCGAGTTCGGGCGCAAGCGCCGCATCAACCAGAACACCTGCAACAAGGACTACTCCTGCCTGAAGGGCTTCTGCCCGAGCTTCGTCACCGTCGAGGGCGGCAAGCTGAAGAGCGGCAAGAAGGCGGGCTCGTCGCGGCCCAAGCTGTCCAGCGTGGCCACGCCGCCCGATCCGGTGTTGCCACTCGCCGAAAAGCCCTGGGGCATCGTCGTCGCCGGCGTCGGCGGCACGGGCGTGATCACGATCGGCCAGCTGCTCGGCATGGCCGCACACCTCGAAGGCAAGGGCATCGTCACGCAAGACGCCGCCGGCCTCGCGCAAAAGGGCGGTGCCACCTGGAGCCACATCCAGATCGCCAACCGCGCCGAGGCGATCCTGTCGACCAAGGTCGGCACCGCCGAAGCCGATCTGGTGATCGCCTGCGACCCGATCGTCGCCGCCAACAAGGCGTCGCTCGCGGTCATGCGCGCCGGCCGCACCTACGTCGCGCTCAATACCCACGCCACGCCGACCGCGGCCTTCGTCAGCGACCCCGACTGGCAGTTCCCGGTCGGCCAGTGCGAGAAGCTGGTGCTCGACGCGGCCGGTCCGGATCACATCGGCAAGCTCGACGCCGACACGCTTGCCGTCCAGCTGGTCGGCGACTCGATCTACACCAATCCGCTGATGCTGGGCTATGCCTGGCAGCGGGGCCGTGTTCCGCTCGGCCACGCCGCCCTGATGCGAGCGATCGAGCTGAATGGCGTGCAGGTCGACAACAACAAGTCCGCCTTCGAATGGGGCCGTCGCGCCGCGAGCGACCCGCAGGCGGTGAAGGCGCTGGTCAAGACCGGCCAGGTGATCGAGCTCGTCAGGCGCACGACCAACATCGACGACATGATCGCCAAGCGCGTCGAGTTCCTGACCGCGTACCAGAACGCCGCCTACGCGGCGCAGTACAAGAGCCTCGTCGACACCGTCCGGACGCGCGAGGCCGAGGCCGCTTTCTCGCGCACGGCGACGCGGCCGGACACGGCCAGGCCGAGCACGAAGCTCACCGAGGCCGTCGCGCGCTATCTCTTCAAGCTCATGGCCTACAAGGACGAGTACGAAGTCGCGCGCCTGCACAGCGACACGAAGTTCCTCGACAAGGTCGCCGGGCAGTTCGAAGGCACGATGGGCCGCGACTTCCATCTCCACTATCACCTTGCGCCGCCGGCCATCGCCAAGCGCAACGACAAGGGCGAATTGCAGAAGCAGAAGTTCGGGCCATGGATGCTCACGGCGTTTCGCGTCCTGGCGCGCTTCAAGGGTTTGCGCGGCACGCCCTTCGATCCGTTCGGTCGCACAGAAGAGCGGCGCACCGAGCGGGCGCTGATCGCCGAGTACCGCGACTCGATCGAGGAAGTGCTGCGCACGCTAGGTTCGGCCAACCTCGCGCTGGCCGTCGAGATCGCGCGCATCCCGGAAATGATCCGCGGCTACGGTCACGTGAAGGCGCGCCACCTCGACGCGGCGCGCCCGAAGTGGGACGCCTTGATGGCCGACTGGCGCGCCGGTCCGTTGCGGCTGGGCGGCTCGGGTCCCGATTCGCGATTGGCGCCACGGGACACCACGCCCGCAACCCTTTCGGCCCACTCGGAGCTGTCGAACTGAATCGCCGGCCGCGGCATCTCGATTTCGTCACGGGAGTCGGCTAAGCTTTCAGGCGTCAGAAAAAGATCGAACGACGTCCGAGGGGGGACAAGATGCCGCTTTCCAATCGACTCGCCGCCGAGTTTCTCGGCACCTTGTGGCTGGTGCTCGGAGGCTGCGGCAGTGCCGTCATTGCCGCCGCATTTCCGAACGTCGGCATCGGCCTGGTCGGCGTCTCGTTCGCCTTCGGCCTGACCGTGCTGACGATGGCCTACGCGATCGGCCACGTCTCGGGTTGCCACCTCAATCCGGCCGTCTCGCTCGGGCTCGTGCTCGGCGGCCGATTCAAAGGCGGCGACTTCATCCCCTACGTGGTCGCGCAAGTGGCCGGAGCGATCGCCGGCGCGGCCGTGCTCTATCTCATCGCCAGCGGCAAGGCAGGCTTCGACCTGCAGGGCGGCTTTGCCTCGAACGGCTACGCCGAGCATTCGCCGGGCGGCTACTCGCTGATGGCGGCGCTGGTGTGCGAGTTCGTGATGACGTTCTTCTTCCTCATCGTCATCCTCGGCGCGACCGATGAGCGCGCCCCCAGCGGCTTTGCGCCGATCGCGATCGGGCTCGGGCTCACGCTCATCCACCTGATCAGCATTCCGGTCACCAACACCTCGGTCAATCCTGCGCGCAGCACCGGGCCGGCGCTGTTCGTCGGCGGCTGGGCGCTTTCGCAGCTATGGCTGTTCTGGCTCGCGCCGCTGCTGGGCGGCGCTTGCGCCGGCCTCGTCTACCGGGTGGTCAGCGGCGAGCGCAGCAAGGCCGCCGGCATCGAGGGCCCGGCCGACAAGAGCGCGCTGAAGACCACCGGCGGCTGACCGCCGGGTCGAAGCCGGCCGGCTCCGTCGGCCGCGCCTGCAGCCTGTCGTCCCGGTGCGGCACTCCATCGCAGCGGCGTTGGATCGGCGAAGGTGCGCACTTACAGTGCACGAAACGCCGATTGCGACCCCGACATGCCGACCTCTTCACCCCCTTCGTCTCCCGCACGCGAGACCGGCAGGCAACGCTTCACCGCCGGCGCCATCCAGATCTTCCACGCGTACGGCAACTGGCTGGTCGGCATCACATGGATGCGCTTTTTCCTGCTCTCGGTACTGCTGCTGATCAGCGCAGCGATCCTCTCGAAGCTGCCGCCGTTCAACCTGCCGATCGGCAGGACCGAAGAAGTGACGATCACGCCGTCCCACACCGCGCCCAGGCAGCCGACACCGCCGAAGCCGCCGACCGCGCCGCCGAACACGGGCAAGCGCGAGCCCATGGTCAAGATCGAGAAGCAGGACTCGCGCGGCCGCGACGTCACGATCTCGATCGACAAGGACGGCGTTCGCATCACGCCGCGGGCCAAGGCGCCCGCCGCGGCCGCGAGCAGGGCCAGCGACGCATCCGCAGCCGCATCCGACGTTCCGGCGGTGGCGAGCGCTACCTCCGGCGCGGCGATCTCGCTCGGCGACGGCGGCGTCGAGATCAAGCTGCCACCCGGCGCCGACAGCGAGGCGGTTCGTGAAGCGGTCGAGGAGGCGAAGACGGCCGTCATCGAAGCGATTCACGACTCGCAACAGGCCGAGGCCGAAGAAGCGGTCGCGTCCGACGAGAAGTCGGTCACCTCGATCCGTCGCATCCGCTCCCGGACCATGGGCGACTCGTTTACCGACATCGCCTTCCTGCTCATCGTCGCCTCGGCGATCCTGAAGATCAGCTACAAGGGAACGGTCCAGGCCGAGGTCAAGGCCGCCGTCGCGACCGAGACCGCCGAGTCCGAGCAACTGAAGCGCCAGGTCGTCGAGGCGCGGATGGCGGCGATGCAGGCGCAGGTCGAGCCGCACTTCCTGTTCAACACGCTGGCCTCCATCGATCACCTGATCGAGACCGATCCGCCGCGTGCCAGCCAGATGCAGAAGAACCTGATCGCGTTGCTGCGCGCCTCGATGCCCTCGATGCGCGAGTCGACACCGAGCTCGCACAACCTGGGCCGCGAGATGGCCGTGATCCGCCCCTACCTCGAGATCCTCAAGGTGCGCATGGAAGACCGGTTGCAGACCAGCATCCATGTACCCGACGGCCTGCTTTCGGCCGAGTTCCCGTCGATGATGATCCAGTCGCTGGTCGAGAACGCCATCAAGCACGGCCTCGAGCCCAAGGCCGAAGGCGGCCAGCTCACCGTCTCGGCCG
>JBDTNU010000396.1:0-4192 GCA_039933535.1 Caldimonas sp.
GCTTGCCCCTTCGGTGGGCCCGCTCGGGGCGGGCCTCTCTCCAGCGAGGAACGCCTGCAAAAACACAGGCGTTTGCCAGTCCTTGGTGCCTGAGCGTTCGACGCGGCCCGCAAGCCTCGTCTGCGCCTTCGGCGGCTTCGGTGAAGAAGCACTCTCCTGGCGGCGCAAGTTTAGCAGCGACCCTCCTTGCTCCAGCCTTGGCTCCGATAATCGGCACCATGACGAGCAGCGACGAGTGGCTCCGCATCGAGTCGCTCGACCTCGAAGCGCAGGGCGTGGCGCACAACGCCGAGGGCAAGGTGGTTTTCGTCGAAGACGCCTTGCCCGGCGAAGAAGTGCAGGTGGCGGTGCGGCGCCGCAAGAACAACTGGGAGCAGGGCAGCCTGGTTGCGATGCGGGGCGAAAGCTCGCAGCGGGTCGTGCCGCGATGCCGTCACTTCGGCGTATGTGGCGGCTGCGCGATGCAGCATCTGCACGTCTCGGCGCAGGTGGCGATCAAGCAGCGCGCGCTCGAAGACGCGCTCTGGCATCTCGGCAAGGTGCGCCCTGAGCGCGTGCTGAGGCCGATCGAAGGCCCGGCCTGGGGCTATCGCCAACGCGCGCGCCTCTCGGTGCGCTACGTGGCAAAGAAGGGCACGGTGCTGGTCGGATTCCACGAGCGCAAGTCGAGCTTCGTCGCCGAGATCGCGAGCTGCGAAGTGCTGCCGCGTCATGTCAGCGACATGCTCTTGCCCATGCGCGCGCTGGTCGGCTCGATGCGTGGTCGGGACCGTATTCCGCAGATCGAGCTGGCGGTCGGCGACGCGACGACCGCGCTCGTCCTTCGTCACCTCGAGCCGCTGTCCGAGGACGATCTCGAGCGCCTGCGCGATTTCGCGACGCAGCATGCGGTCGAGTGGTGGCTGCAGCCCAAGGGGCCGGACACGACGCATCGGCTCGATGCCGCGGCTTCGACCCTCGACTACGGATTGCCCGAGTTCGGCATTCGCATGCCGTTTCGGCCGACCGACTTCACCCAGGTCAACCGCGACATCAACCGGACCCTGGTTGCGCGTGCCGTGGGACTGCTCGCGCCGGAGGCCGGCGACTCGGTGATCGACTGGTTCTGCGGCCTCGGAAATTTCACCCTGCCGCTGGCAACGCGGGCGCAGTCGGTGCTGGGGATCGAAGGTAGCGCCGCGCTGATCGATCGCGCGCGCGACGCCGTCGCGCTGAACGGGCTCGCTGGCAGGACGCGATTCGCGGTTCGCAATCTGTTCGACATGACGGCCGATGGGTTGGCGGAAATCGGCGTTGCCGAGCGCTGGTTGATCGATCCGCCACGCGAGGGCGCCTTCGCCATCGTCAAGGCGCTGTCGGACCTTGCCGAAGTTCCGAACCCATCGTGGCGCCCGCCGAAGCGCATCGTCTACGTGAGCTGCAATCCGGCCACGCTGGCCCGTGACGCCGGATTGCTAGTGCACCGGGCGGGCTATCGATGCAGCGCCGCGGGCGCCGTCAACATGTTCCCGCACACCACGCACGTGGAGAGCTTGGCGGTCTTCGAGAAATCGTGACCACAAATGAACAAGGCCCCGAACGGGGCCTTGTCGACTGAACGAAGCGCGGAACTAGTTTCGATTCCCGCCGGCGAACCCGAGGATCGAGAGCAGCGCGGAGAACACGTTGTAGAGGCTGATGTAGACGCTGAGCGTCGCGGTGATGTAGTTCGTTTCCAGCCCGTTCTTGACCCGCTGCAGGTCATAGAGGATGAAGGCGGAGAAGATGCCGATCACAAGGACCGAGAGCGTGATCATCAGCGCGCTCGACTGCAGGAAGATGTTTGCGATCATCGCCACAAGCACCAGCACCGCGCCGATGAACAGGAACTTGCCCATCGCCGACAGGTCGCGCTTGATCACCGTCGAGAGCACGGCCATGCCGAGAAATATGCCGCCAGTGCCGGCGAACGCCGTCATCACCAGCCCGGCGCCGTTCGAAAAGCCGAGCACGAAGCTGAGCATCCGGGACAGCATCAGGCCCATGAAGAACGTGAACGCAAGCAAGACCGGAACGCCGGCCGCCGAGTTCTTGGTCTTCTCGATGGCATAGATGAATCCGAACGCGCCAGCCAGGAAGATGATCGTGCTCATGCCGACGCCGAGCGTCGCCATCGCGCCGGTGGCGATGCCGAGCCAGGCACCGAGCACCGTCGGCACCATCGACAGCGCGAGCAACCAGTAGGTATTGCGCAGAACGCGGTTGCGCTGCTCGACGCTTCCTGTTGCGCCGGCGTAACCGAGATTGACTGTCTGCACCGTTTGATCCATGAGACCTCCGAACAAAGTGACCTTGACTGTGACCGTCGCGGCGGATTCTAGTTCCGGCGCGAGTCGTTGAATGTTATCGAGACCCGCCGGCGACGCCAAACCACTGACATGCCCGGGATATGTGGGCTCCCGAGCCGTTTGCAAGGCGCAGGTTCGAGCCGTTGGCAATCGAGTGCTGCTGCCGGGCGCTACAATTTGCCGCCTCAGCCCGCTCGACAGCGTTGGCTGGGGCGGCCGCGACGAAGGCCCCCGATGGCGGGCCGGCGTTGCCCAACGAACCGCACCCGCCGCCACGCATCGATTCGGAGCTGTCCCCTTGTTCCCGCAACTGCTGCCCGACCACGCCCAGGCCCTCCTGGCACTTGCCGACGGCACAGTCTTTCACGGGGCATCGATCGGCGCGGAGGGCGAGACGACCGGCGAGGTCGTTTTCAACACCGCGCTCACCGGCTACCAGGAAATCCTGACCGATCCCAGCTACTGCCGGCAGATCGTCACCCTGACCTATCCGCACATCGGCAATTACGGATCGAGCCCGGAAGACGTCGAGTCGCGGCGGGTGTTCGCCGCGGGCCTGGTGGTGAAGGATGTGCCGGCGCTCGCCTCGAACTTTCGCAGCACGGCGTCGTTGCGCGACTATCTTCGCGGCGAGAAGACGGTTGCCATTGCGGGCATCGACACGCGTCGCCTGACCCGTCTGTTGCGAACCGACGGCGCGCAGAACGGCTGCATCGTCGCGCTGGCGCCCGGCGCGGCGATGACGCCGGCTTTCGTCGCAGTGGCGATAGCCAAGGCGCGCGCGGCGCCACCGATGTCGGGACTCGATCTGGCACAGGTCGTGAGCGTGCGCGAGCCCTACGAATGGCACCAGACGGCCTGGGCGCTCGAAGGCGGCTTCGGTACGCTGGCCGCGCCTCGTCACCACGTCGTGGCCTACGACTTCGGCGTCAAGTACAACATCCTGCGCATGCTCGCCGAGCGCGGGTGCCGGGTCACGGTCGTACCGGCCCGCACACCCGCCGCGGACGCCACTGCGCTGCAGCCGGACGGCGTGTTCCTCGCCAACGGTCCGGGCGATCCCGAGCCCTGCGACTACGCGATCGAAGCGACGCGTGAATTCATTGCCCGCGGCGTGCCGACCTTCGGCATCTGCCTCGGCCACCAGATCATGGCGCTGGCGTGCGGCGCGCGCACCTACAAGATGAAATTCGGCCACCACGGCGCCAACCACCCGGTCAAGGACCTCGACAGCGGCCAAGTCAGCATCACCAGCCAGAACCACGGTTTCGCGGTCGACCCGAAGTCGCTGCCGGCGACGCTGCGGCCGACCCACGTGTCGCTGTTCGATGGCACCTTGCAAGGCCTGGCCCATGTCGACAAGCCTGCGTTCTGCTTCCAGGGTCACCCCGAAGCGTCACCGGGTCCGCATGACATCGGCTATTTGTTCGATCGCTTCGTCGCGTTGATGGACGACGCGAAAGTCGCGGCATCGCAGCCCGGAAACGTCGGGAGCGTGCATGCCTAAGCGCACCGACCTCCACACGATCCTCATCATCGGCGCCGGGCCGATCGTCATCGGCCAGGCCTGCGAGTTCGACTACTCCGGCGCCCAGGCCTGCAAGGCGCTGCGCGAGGAGGGCTACCGCGTCGTCCTCGTCAACAGCAATCCGGCGACGATCATGACCGACCCGGAGATGGCCGACGCCACCTACATCGAGCCGATCACGTGGAGCGTGGTCGAGAAGATCATCGCCAAGGAGCGGCCCGACGCGGTGCTGCCGACCATGGGCGGACAGACCGCGCTCAACTGCGCGCTCGACCTGCACCGGCACGGCGTGCTGCAGAAGTACGGCGTCGAGATGATCGGCGCCAACGAGAAGGCG
>JBDTNU010000397.1:0-4184 GCA_039933535.1 Caldimonas sp.
CGCTATTGGGTGCAGGCCGAACGCGAGCTGGCGGGCAGCGGCATCGAGCTCGTCAAGACGCCTTCACCCGCCGCGACGTATCACATCGAGTGGCTGTGCCGGAACGTCGCTCGCGGCGCGACGGTGGCCGTCGATGGCGACGTGCTGGGCCTGGCCGCGGCGCGCCAGCTTCGCGGCGAACTCGAGCGCTGCGGCATTCGCCTGCGCAGCGATCTCGACGTCCTTGTCGGCGCCTGGCCCGAGCGGCCGGCAACGCCCGTGGCGCCGGTCTACGAGCACACGGCGCCCGAGGCGGCGGAGTCGCGCCGCGATCGCCTCGCTCGCGTGCGCGCCGCGATGAGAGAGTCCGGCGCCTCGCATCACTTCGTCTCGACCGTCGACGACATCGCCTGGCTGCTCAACCTGCGTGGCGCCGACGTCAGCTTCAACCCGGTCTTTCTCGCCCACCTGCTGGTCGGCCCCGACGCCGCGACCCTGTTCATCGCCGAGGCCAAGGTCGATGCGGCCGTGCGTGCGGCCCTCGCCGGCGACGGCGTTCGCGTTGCGCCCTACGACGAGGCGGGCGTGGCGCTTGCCGCGCTGCCCCCGGGCGCAGTGCTGCTCATCGACCCCAAGCGCGTGACGCTCGGCACCCGGGAGCGCGCTTCGGCCAGTGTGGTCGAGGCCATCAACCCGAGCACGCTCGCCAAGAGCAGGAAGAACGACGCCGAGTCCGCGCACGTGCGCCGCGCCATGATCCAGGACGGCGCGGCGATGTGCGAGTTCTACGCGTGGTTCGAAGCGGCGCTCGCCGACCCTTCGCGACGCGAGCCGATCACCGAGCTGACGATCGACACGCAGCTCACCGCGGCGCGGGCGAAGCGCCCTGGCTACGTCGGCCCGAGCTTTGCGACCATCGCCGCCTTCAACGCCAACGGCGCGATGCCGCACTACAAGGCGACGCGCGAGTCGCACGCCACGATCGAGGGCGACGGCCTGCTGCTCATCGACTCGGGCGCCCAATACCGCGGCGGCACCACCGACATCACGCGCATGTGGCCGATCGGCGCACTGAGCGCGGCGCAGAAGCGCGACGTGACGCTGGTGCTGCGCGGCACGATCGCGCTGTCGCGTACCCGCTTTCCGCGCGGCACCCTGTCGCCGATGCTCGACGCGATCGCCCGGGTTCCGCTCTGGGAGCACGGCCTCGACTACGGTCACGGCACCGGCCACGGCGTCGGCTACTTCCTCAACGTACACGAAGGGCCGCAGAGTTTTTCGCGCGTCATTCCCGACGCAACGATGGCGATGCAGCCGGGCATGATCACCAGCATCGAACCCGGCCTGTATCGCCCAGGTCAATGGGGCGTGCGGGTGGAAAACCTGGTCCTGACCGTTCCTGCCGGTGCTGGAGTGGCCAGCGAATTCGGCGAGTTCCTCGAGTTCGAGACGCTGACGCTGTGCCCGATCGATGCGCGCTGCCTCGAGCCTTCGCTGCTGCGCGCCGACGAGATCGCCTGGCTCGACGCCTACCACCGCACGGTGCGCGAGCGCCTCGCGCCGCTGCTCTCCGGCGCTGCGCTGGCCTGGCTCGAGCTGCGCACCGCGCCGCTTTCGTAGCCTTTGCCGGCCTCGTGACGAAGGTCCGCGCGCCATGCGCGGACTCGTTCGTCGCGCCTTGGTGCAGTTCGTCCGTGTCAGGCCGGGCTTCGTCGCAAGCCCCTGTCGCGTCGCGTCGTCGGTCCCTAGAGTTCGCTCCATCGCAAGCCCGCCAACGCCTTCAAGGAGCCCCATCATGATCAGCCGCCTCACCTTCGCCGCCGCCGTTTTCGCCGTCCTGGCGACCGCCACCCTCACCTTCGCCGCCGACTCGCACCAGCAGCAACGCGCCGACGCCTCGCGCAGCGCGCCGGTCGTCGCCGTGACGACCGGCATCGTCGTGCTGCCGCGCGTCGAGGTCATCGGCCACCGCAGCCGCTGAGACGGGATCGGCGCGGGTCGCCGCGCGACATACAGGCTCCCGGGCCGCACGAGTTCGCTCGTGCGGCCCGTTTTCTTTGGCGTCGCCGCGCACCACGGCGCGAATTCCTCGCCAAAGGCGCTCAAGGTATGGCCGGGGATACCGAAATGAGAAGGGTCGGCGCTCCCGTGGGGGGACCTCCGCATTCGCTCCTGCCCGGCACGCCCGCGACAATGAACTTCCTGGATAGCCATCGGCTGCTGCCCTGCATCGCAGGGTTCGCGATCAGCTCCGCCTTGTTGTGGCTGGGTGCCGAAGTCTTCGCCGCGGCCCGCGCCCGCAGCCCGCGCGGCGGTGGGCGGCTCATGGCGGCGGCACTCGTCATCGTCGCCGGCGGCCTTTGGTGGCCTGGCCACTTCTTCGAGCCGGGACAGGCCACTGGCGGCCGCTTCTCCGGAATTCCGCTGGCCGCTGCCGCGCTGGCGCTCGCCCTCGCCGGGCTCGCCGGCGTCACCGCCGCAGCGGGAACCCGCAAGACGCTCCCTGCCTTTGCAGGCCTTGCGGTCGTGACGCTGATCGTTGCCTACGCCTACGCGCTGTTCGCGATCCCCGGCCTGTTTCGGGCCAATGGCATGGTCGGCCCCTGGGCACCGGGTGCGGCCATCCTGGTCCTGGCGAGCGCCTTGGTGGCGATCGGCCTCGAGATCAAGTCGAGCCGCAAGGTCCGCGCGACGCGAGCCGGCGGCGCCGCGCTCGCCGCCTTGCTCCTGACCCTGGCCACCGCCGCGCCTGGCGATTCCTCGACTGTCTTGCTGCCGGCCTGGACCGAAGCAGCTCTCCTCGGCGTGCTCGTGATGATCGGCGCCGTGCTGCTCGAGGCGATGGGCGCGGCACCCTCGCGCGAGCCGGAACCATCGCGGCGCACGGTCGCCAATGCGACGCCGATGGTCGACAGCCTGACCCAGCTGCCGACGCGCGTCTACTTCGAAGACCGGCTCGCCGCTGCCGCCACCAAGACCGACGCCAATGGCAGCAGGCTGGCACTGCTGTTCATCGACCTCGACGGCTTCAAGCCGGTCAACGACACCTATGGCCACTCGATCGGCGACCTCGTCCTCGAGCAGGTCGGACAGCGCCTGAAGGCGATGTCGCGCGGCAAGGACGTCGTGGCCCGCGTCGGCGGCGACGAGTTCCTGCTCCTGCTCAGCAACGTGTCCGCCGACGAGGCGGTCGCCCAGGTCGCGACGCGCCTGATCCAGGGTCTTTCGCAGCCCTACGTGATCGAAGGCCGCGACGTCACGATCTCGTGCTCGGTCGGCATCGCCATGTACCCGGACGGCTGCAGCCACTCCAAGCTGATCGCCCGCGCCGACGCGGCGATGTATGCGTCCAAGCGCGGCGGCGGCTCCAACCATTGCTTCTACTCGACCGCGATGGACGCCGATGCCGAGGCGCAGTTCACGCTGTTGAGCGACCTGCGCAAGGCGGTGGCGGCCAAGGAGTTCGAGCTCTTCTATCAGCCGAAGATCGATGCCAGCAGCGGCAAGGTCACCGCCGTCGAAGCGCTCCTGCGCTGGAACCATCCGGCCCGCGGCGTGCTGATGCCCAATACCTTCATCCCGATCGCCGAGCGCTTCGGCCTGATCGGCCAGATCGGCAACTGGGTCATCGAGGACGCCTGCCGGCAGAGCCGCCAGTGGCGCGACAAGGGCCTGCGCATGCGCGTCGCCATCAACCTCTCGGCGCACCAGATGCGCCAGGACGACATCGTCGAGCGCATCACCGGCGCGCTCGACCGACACAAGATCCATCCCGCGTTGCTGACGTGCGAGATCACCGAGTCGGCGGCGATGGAAGACACCAAGACCACCCAGGCGACCTTTCGCCGCCTCGGCGAGCTCGGCACGCACCTGTCGATCGACGACTTCGGCACCGGCTACTCGAGCCTGGCCTATCTCCGCAAGCTCCCCGCCGAAGAGCTGAAGATCGACCGCAGCTTCATCATGGACCTGGAGCACAGCGCCGATGCGCGCGCCGTCGTCGACGCCGTCATCAAGCTGGCCCACGCGCTCGGCCTGAAGGTGGTGGCCGAGGGCGTCGAGAACCAGCGCCAGCAGAAGGTCCTCGAAGGCATGCACTGCGACGAGCTGCAAGGCTTCCTGTTCGCCAAGCCGATGTCGGGCCGGGCGCTGCTGCTGTGGGCGATCAACGACCGCCAGGAATCCGCCGTCTTCAAGCCCTCGCT
>JBDTNU010000398.1:0-4182 GCA_039933535.1 Caldimonas sp.
CCACTTGAGCGTCTTCAGGCGCCGTCGTGCGGCATCGGCATTGCCGCCGGCGAAAACGCCCCACTTGACGGCGAGGCGATAGAGGCCGATGCCGCCGTGCAGTTCGACCGCGAAAAGGAGGACGAGATAGAGCGGCCAGAAGTGATCGCTCCAGACCCGGTCGGCGCTTTCGAACGGGCCGATGCGTTCGGGACGCGTCAGCATGACGTAGAGGTGGATCGTGACGAGGAAGAACATCGCGAAGCCGGTGACGACCTGCCACCACCAGAGCGTGGTGTCGGCGTGCTTCATGGTGCCGGCGTGGCTGCGGAACGCCCGGTACTGGCTGTAGTCGATCGGGAACTTGCGCAGCGCGAGCATCGCGTGCATGACGAACAGCGTCAGCACGGCGGCGACGACACACGAGACGATCCACGGATACGCGCGACCGAGGATGAAATAGCCCTCGAAGAACCGGGTAACGGCCCACATTGCGTCCTTGCCGAGCAGGATCGACGAGACGAAGAACATGTGGCCCCACATGAAGAGCGCGAGCAGCAGGCCGCTGACGCTCTGCAGCCAGTCGAGGCGCGCCGGCCAACGGCTCTTGCGCAGGGCACGGACGCGGGTGGCACCCGGGGCGACGGCCGTGCCGGTGTTCATCGGGAAGTCGCGGTGGCTCGTCGCACGACGCATCTTGGACACCAGGCAAGGAGGTGCAGTTGACGCAGGTCAACGCATCTCGGTATCGCCATCCGTAAAAACCACGAGGCGCGATGGCAGTGTCGGCTCGGCAGGAGGCGCGTTCGCAACGATCTCGCGATCGTTTGTCCTGCGACAAACGCGGCGCGGTTGCGGACCGCTACCGTGCCCCATCGCCGCAAGGTGCCTCTTCGGAGATCGGTCCATGCAAAGCGAACTTCCCTCGCGCGGCGCGCCGTTGCTGTCGCCCTGGTTCCCGCGCGGCGTCGCCCTGCTCCACGACCCCGAGCTCAACAAGGGCACGGCCTTCAGCGATGCCGAGCGCGACGTGCTCGGCCTGAGAGGCCTGCTGCCGCCGCACGTCTGCCATCAGGACGAACAGGTCGCGCGCGTCCTCGGCAACTTTCACCGGCTCGAGAACCCACTCGAGAAATACATCTTCATGGCCTCGCTGCACGACCGCAACGAGGCGCTGTTCTTTCGCATCGTCAAGGAGAACCCCGACGAGATGATGCCGATCATCTACACGCCGACGGTCGGCCTCGCGTGCCAGAAGTTCGGCCACATCTTCCAGCGTCCGCGCGGCATCTTCGTCACCGCCAGGGACCGCGGCCAGGTCAAGTCGCTGCTGCGCAACTGGCCGCACCGCGACGTGGCGATGATCGTCGTCACCGACGGCGAGCGCATCCTCGGCCTCGGCGACCTCGGCTCGAGCGGGATGGGCATCCCGGTCGGCAAGCTCGCCCTCTACACCGCCTGTGCCGGCGTCCAGCCAACGCAGTGCCTGCCGGTGATGCTCGACGTCGGCACCGGCAACCAGGCGCTGCGCGACGACCCGCTCTATCTCGGACTGGCGCAGCCGCGCCTGACCGGCGACGCCTACGACGAGCTGGTCGACGAGTTCGTCGTCGCGGCGCGCGAGATCTTTCCCGGCGTCGTCATCCAGTTCGAGGACTTCGCCAACCACAACGCCTTTCGCCTGCTGAAGAAGTACCGCGACCGCATCTGCACCTTCAACGACGACATCCAGGGCACGGCGGCGGTCGCGCTGGCCGGTGTCTATTCGGCGATGCGCGTCACCGGCGGCACGCTCGACCGTCAGCGTCTGCTCTTCCTCGGCGCCGGCGAGGCCGCGACCGGGATCGCCGACCTGGTGGTCGCGGCGATGGTCGCCGGCGGCGCCGACCCGGTGCAGGCGCGCAAATCGTGCTGGCTGTTCGACTCGAAGGGACTGGTCGTCGCCGGACGTCGCGCCGAGCTCGCCGAGCACAAGCTCGCCTACGCCCACGAGCATGCCGCCCAGACCGATCTCGTCGGCGCGATCCGCTCGCTCGAGCCGACCGGGCTCATCGGCGTGTCGGCCATGGCGGGCGGATTCACGTCCGAGGTCGTCAAGGAGATGTCCCGATTGAATCCGCGGCCCATGGTCTTCGCGCTGTCGAATCCCACCTCGCGCGCCGAATGCACCGCGCAGCAGGCCTACGAGTGGAGCGCCGGCCAGGCGCTGTTCGCCTCGGGCAGCCCGTTCGATCCGGTGACGATCGGCGGCCGCACGTGGGTGCCGCGCCAGGGCAACAACTCGTACATCTTTCCGGGCATCGGCCTCGGCGCGATCGCCGTCCGCGCGCGGCGCGTCACCGACGAGATGTTCCTCACTGCCGCGCGCGCGCTCGCCGACCAGGTCAGCGCCGGGGACCTCGCGCAGGGCAGCCTCTATCCACCGCTGTCATCTGTGCGCAGCGTCTCGGCGCAGATCGCCGCGGCGGTGGCCGCGGTGGCGTACGACCAGGGCCACGCGGGCATCGAGCGACCGGCCGACCTGCTGGCGCACGTTCGCTCGTGCATGTACGACCCGGTGTATCCGCGCTACGTCTGAGCGTCGACGAGGCGCTCCGGCCGCGGCCGGAGCGGGGCCCTGACCGGCGCTGCGCTTGTCGCCGGCCTCGGCGCCCGGGCGATAACGCGCGTCTCGCTCGATCGCATGCTGTGCGAGGCGACCCTGGCCAAGCTCGCCCCTCTGACCTTCCTCGACCTCGACTGGGGCATCGTCAATCGCCAGCGCGAGCGCGAGCGCAGATGCGGCGCAGCGGATCGATCGCGGAGAACGTGCTGCACGACCGCTCGGGCCGGGCAACCGCTTCGGCTTCAAACACGACAACTGCAGGGCCCGCGGCATCTGTGTCTCGGAGTGGCGCGTGCGGCGCCATCGACGTGATCCCGCAGGACGCCTAGCTTAGCTAGGCGTCGGCGCTGTCGAGGAGGCGCTGCAGACCGGGCGGGTTGGTCACTTCGATCTGGCGCTGGCGCACGGCCAGCAGGCCGTTCGCCTGGAACTTGGAGAGCGTGCGGCTCACCGTCTCGAGCTTCAGGCCGAGAAAGCTGCCGATCTCCTCGCGGCTCATGCGCAGGAGCACCGACGAGGCCGAGAATCCCCGCGCCTCCAGGCGGTGCATCAGGTTCAGCACGAACGCGGCAACGCGCTCCTCGGCGTGCATGCTGCCGAGCTGCAGCATCGCCTGGTGATCGTTCGCGATCTCGCGACTCATCATCTTGTGGAACTGGGTCTGCAGCGCAGGCACCTCGCGCTCGAGCGCCTCGAGTTCGGTGAACGGGATGACGCAAACCTGCGAGTCCTCGAGCGCGACCGCGTCGACTTCGTGAAGCCCGGAATCGATGCCGCTCAGGCCGATCAACTCGCCCGCCATCTGGAACCCGGTGATCTGCTCGCGGCCCTGCTTCGAGACGATGACCGTCTTGAAGAAGCCGGTCCAGATGGCGAACAGCGCGTCGAAGCGGTCGCCGGTGCGAAACAGTGTCTCGCCGCGCGCCGTCTTGCGTCGAGTGGCGACGAGCCGGTGGTCGATGTGCTCGAGCTCTTCGCGCGTGAGGCCGACGGGCATGCATATCTCGCGCATGTTGCAGCTCGAGCACCGCACCCTGCAGGCGGCCGTATGAAGAGGCCGAAAGACTGTCGAATCCATTGGAGTGTCTCTTCGATGCACCGAAGAGTCTATCCACCCTTGTTCCTCTGGTTTTCCCTAGGCGAGGCGGGCCGGCGGGCCACCGCCCGTTTCTGTCGCGGCCGCTCGTACCCACAGGTATTCGCCGCTGCAGTTGAACGGCAATGGAAATCGAGGGTCTACCTCGCACCCGTTTCCGATGAGCCGGCGGGCGTTATCAGAACACTGTTAGCAGGTTGAGCCGCAGTGCAACAGCTCGCGCCTCTCGGCGATCCGAGTGAGTCGGAGAACGAGCAGGAGCGAATCCTGAACGATCCTTCAGTTCCGGAAACGGAATGACGGCAACTCGTGAAGGCACGCATCCAGGGGCGCTTTCGCTCCCGCGTCGAGCTGACTGAGCCAGCATGTCGACTGACCGGTGTGAAGGACCGCCGCATGCTTCGAGCGAGTCATATCAAGCCGTGGGCCAAGAGCTCAAACTTAGAGAAGTTGGATGGCCAGAACGGACTGATGCATGCGCCATACGTGGACCACCTTTTTG
>JBDTNU010000399.1:0-4180 GCA_039933535.1 Caldimonas sp.
GGTCCAGCAGTCGAGTTCCTCGCCCACGAGGCCCGCGCGGCCGACCTGATTTTGACCGGTGTCTTTCGCGGCGACGCCTTTGATTCATCGCGGTCCGTCAACACCGGAAACCTGGTTCTTCAAGTCGGCCGGCCCGTGCTCGTCGTTCCCCTCGCCGCTCGCGAATTGCATCTGGATCAGGTTCTCGTCGCCAGGAAAGAATATTCACTCGTCTCGCACTAAGCCCGGTTGCCGCGGCCGCGGGCTGACTGCGGCTCTGTGCGTCCTCTTCCTCGCCGGATGTGCAGCCCTGCCATCGCTCGACGGTCGCATGCGCACCGAAGCGCTGGCCGACACTGGCGAGACCCGGCTCGGCGAGGCCGTCGAACCGCTGGCTGCCAAGCACCCCGGGCAATCGGGCCTCTTGCGTCTGCCCAACGGGCGCGACGCGTTTGCAGCGCGCGTTCGGCTCGCCGACATCGCCGAGAGAAGTCTGGATGTCCAGTACTACATCTGGCAGAACGACCTCACCGGCACCTTGCTGCTCGACGCCCTGCGCCGTGCTGCCGACCGCGGCGTGCGGGTGCGTCTGCTGCTGGACGACAACGGCACACGCGGTCTCGATGATGTTCTGCGAACCCTCGTCGCCCACCGCAACATCGAGGTCCGGCTCTTCAACCCGTTCGCGACTCGCAGCTGGCGATGGCTCGAATCGGTGCTCGATTTCGTCCGCCTCAATCGACGCATGCACAACAAGTCGTTCACTGCCGACAACCAGGCGACGATCGTCGGCGGCCGCAACGTGGGCGATGCCTATTTCGGCACCGAAGCCGGCACGCTCTTCGTCGATCTCGACGTGTTGGCGATCGGTCCGGTGGTTGCCGACGTTTCACGCGATTTTGACGGGTACTGGGCGAGTGAATCGGCGTATCCCGCGGGACGGCTGCTCACGCCCGCGACATCTTCGTCGAACGCGATCGTCCGGGCCAAGGCCGATCGCATCGAGAGCTCGCCCGCGGCCGCCGCCTATGCAATTGCCGTCGCGCAGGAGCCACTGGTTCGCAAGATGGCAAAACGCGACATCGCGTTCGAATGGGCCGACACGCACCTCGTGAGCGACGACCCCGCAAAAGGACGCGGCGAGGCGGAAGACGACACGTTCATGTTGCCCCGTCTCCGGCGGATCATGAAGCCGCCGACGACTGAGCTGGTGGTGGTGTCGGCGTACTTCGTCCCCGGTGAAGCGGGCGTCCGGTATCTCGATGGGCTGGCTCGTTCCGGCGTCAAGGTCACCGTCTTGACCAATTCGCTTGAGGCGACCGACGTGGCGGCAGTCCATTCCGGCTACGCCAAATGGCGGCCGTCGATGCTCGCGGCGGGCGTCGAGCTTTGGGAAACGAAACGCTCTGCGGCGGCTCCGTCTGTTCAACCGCGCCTCGGCGGGAGCTCAGGATCCAGTCTCCATGCCAAGACATTCGAGATCGACCGAGCACAGGTTTTCATCGGCTCCTTCAATGTCGACCCGCGCTCCAAGCGCCTCAACACCGAGCTCGGTTTCGTGATCGACAGCCCGAGCATGGCCACCGACCTCTCCGAAGCGCTGCCCGCCAGGCTAGCCGCTCGCGCCTACAGGCTCCGACTGAGCCCTGAAGGCTCGATTCAATGGATCGAGCAGTTGGAAGGCCGGGAAATCGTGCACGACACGGAGCCTGGTACGACCTTCTGGCAACGATTCGGCGTCGGCGTGCTGTCCTTGCTGCCGATTGAGTGGTTGCTCTGATCCAGGGCTGCGGTCGTGCGATGACACACGGACGGCCGTGGCCCGCCGCCTGAGCGTCATCGAGTTCAAGTAAGGTCGAAGGCGATCGTGGTCGTCTCCACTTGCACGGCGATCGCGCAGCTCGGCGCAAGCGCCGAGGCGTCAGTCCATAGATGGCGTGCTTGCGAAGTACGCCACCTCGCTGTCCACTACTCTTGGAATGGCCCGCACTTCAACTCGGGGCTGCGAATCTCTCGGTCGATACTGTTCCGGCACGACATCGGAAACGTGCGTGCGATGAGAAAGCGGCCTAGGGCTTGGGGCATCGCGGGCTCTCAATGAGGTCGGCAACCAGCAGGCTCGCGAACTGCCAGCAAACCGACGCAGTCTCGACCGCGTAGGTCACAGGCCGGCAAGCGCTCTTCTGCCAGCGGCGCGATCTGCATTCTTGCAATCAGTCATGAACAACCAAATGGCCTTGCTCTTCGGCCGCTTCAAGCGCCTCGAAACTCAGAGCCGCGGTCTCGTCCCCGCTTTCGCCCCACCAGATATCGACCGAACGGCCATCGAGTTGCTCGATCAGGCACGGTCCCAATTGGCGGCGTCGCGACCCCTCGCCGGGTAGTGCGCTGGCCCCGTGATGCGTCCGGTGTGTGTCGTGTACGCCATACGAGTCTTCCTCCGAAGCATTCATCAGCCGAGTTCACGCCTCGGTGTGGGCACCAGTCGACCGGGAACACCACCGCTTCATGCTGTGCGGCCGCCGATGCTTGCCCGGGCCGTGCTGGAAAAGCTCCGCACACGTTCATGGTCGTTGCGTGCCCCAACGCACAGACGGCCGTCGATCCATGGGCCACGATGACCCGCACACCTTGAAGCGAGTGCCACAGTCAATGTACGGATTCACCACCACTCTCACCGGCACGCCGTTTGAGCAGGCGCTTGCGACGACCATCGCGGCATTGAAGGCCGAGGGCTTCGGCATCCTCAGCGACATCGACGTGCAGCGGGCCATGAAAGAGAAGCTGGGTGTCGACATGCCGCCCTACCGTATCCTGGGCGCGTGCAACCCCCCGCTGGCTCACCGGGCCCTGCAGGCGGTGCCCGACATCGGCCTGCTGCTGCCGTGCAACGTCATCGTGCGCGAGGAAGTTGCCGATCGCGTGGTGGTCGGGTTCCTCGACCCGCAGATCATGGTGAACCTGGTCGGCAAACCTGAAGTCAAGACCGTGGCCGATGCTGCGGAGCAACGACTGCGTCGTGTCTGCGAAGGCCTCGGCGGCAGCACAACCAAGACCACCTGAGAGAGCGCCATGGCGAGGTTTCGCTGATGTCCAACGCCACGACCGGTTTCCGCGATCTGACGCAAGGTGTGTCCGCCAGTCTGGCCTCCCTTCGCACCAGCACGCCCGATGTACATGGGCGGCGGACCCTCGCTGATGTATGCCGCCAGTGCAATCAACGCTTTCGAGGAGTTCTCGCGTCCGACCGTCAGCGAATAGGGCGTCGCAGCGCAAGCTTCGGTCTGCAGCAGGGCGGGAAAAATCAACGCGCCCTGGCTCGCTTTGTCGCCGGGGTGACGAAGGCCGCCCGATCCTGCGCAGTGCGCTCGAAGCGCCGCGCGATGCTGCCGCAGACCAGGTCGCACAGCGCATAGACGGACTTGTCCGCGATGCTGTAGATGGCGCTGTTGCCACGGCTTTCGCGGGCAACCAGACCGTGCTGGGTCAGCAGCGCCAGGTGCCGAGAGATGTTGGCCGAGCTGTGGCCGCAAAGCTGGGCCAGTTCGCCGACGCTGCGCTCCTGCTGGCGCAGCTGGTTGAGGATTTGCAGGCGCGTCGGCTCGGACAACGCCTGGAAATACGCCGCCACTTGGGCCAGCGCTTCGTCGGGTAGTCCTTCCATGCTGCGGAATGTCGGATGTTGGGGGGGTCGCCATGATGCCCCGGAGTTCAATTCTTTGCTTGCCTTTGCGTATGACCGTACTTGACTGTTCAACTACATACGTAAATAATAAACAAAGTCGATGTGTTCCGACCCGCTGAAGGTCGGGGCACCGCCAGAAAGCCCGCCCATGCTCACGCCCCGTCTACTCCCTGCCGCCTTGGCCGCCGTCCTCGTGTGGAGCCTGGCGGCAGGTGTTCGCGCGCAGGATCTCGAAGCGGCGCCGGCGCAGGCCGCTGCAAACGCCGCCGCGTCGGCCTTCGACGGCGTCGTCGAGGCCGTGCGCCAGACCGTGATCGCAGCCCAGGTTTCGGGCGCAGTGGTACAGCTGGATGCCAAGGTCGGCGATCGCGTGAGGGCAGGCCAGGTGCTGCTGCGCATCGATGCCCGTGCCGCCGATCAGAATGCCGCCGCCGGCGACGCCCAGGTGCAGTCTGCCCGTTCTTCGCTGGAGCTGGCGAGCAAGGACTTCGAGCGTCAGAAGCAGCTCTTCCAGAA
>JBDTNU010000400.1:0-4179 GCA_039933535.1 Caldimonas sp.
TACATGCCGGGCAGCAGGATGCCGCCCGGGTTGGGCACTTCGGCCCGCAAGGTGATCTGGCCCGAGGTCGGGTCGACCGAAAGATCCGAAAAGAGCAGCTTGCCGGGCTGCGGATAGTCGCTGCCGTCTTCGAGCACGATGCGCACGCTCGCCGAATCAGCGCTTCCGCCCGCCCGCTTGAACTTGCCGCTGGCGATGGCGCGACGAAGCTGGAGCACATCGGTGGTCGATTGCGTGAAGTTCACGTACATCGGGTTGATCTGCTGCACCAGGGCCAGCGGCGTCGCCTCGCCCTGTCCCACGAGCGCGCCTTCGGTCACCAGCGCCCGGCCGATGCGGCCCGAGATCGGCGCGGTGACCGACGCATAGCCGAGGTTGATCTGGCCGCTTTGCAGCGCGGCCCTGGCCGACGCGACGTCGGCTTCGGATTGCTTCTGTGCCGCGACCGCGTTGATGTAGTCCTGCTTGCTGATGGCGTTGGCATCGAGCAGCGGCTTGTAGCGCTCGGCCTGTGCCGCAGCCGCAGTCGCGTTGGCCTGGGCGCGGGACAGCGAAGCCTGTGCGCTGGCGACCGTCGCCTGGTAGGGCGCCGCGTCGATCTTGAACAGCGGCTGGCCTGCCTTGACGTCGCTGCCTTCGACGAACAAGCGCCTGAGGACGATGCCGGCGACGCGTGCCCGCACTTGCGCGACGCGCGACGCTTCGAGCCGGCCCGGCAGCTCGGTCACGAGGCCGACCGAGCGTGGCGTGACGATGACGACACCGACTTCGGCAGGCGGCGGAGCGCCGCCTGGACCCTTGCCGCCGCCGGCGGGGGCATCGGACTTGGGGCCGCAGGCGGTGAGCAGAACACCCGCGCCGAGCACGAGAGACGAGACCAGCGCAACGCGCCTCGCGGCGCGACCGTCCTCCCGCCGCGCCGTGCTTCGATCGGTCATCTCCACGCACCTCGGAATTGTCAAAGCTGCGGAGAATAGCCGAGCCTCGCGCGCTCCGACGTCAGCCCCGCCGGCTCGAAGGCCAATCGCCGGTCATACGCCTGCTTTGGCGAGCACCACGACAGAGACACCGCGCGCCGGCGCCAGCGCATCGGCGTTCTGGTACGAATGCGGCAGGTTGCCCGGAAAGGCCAGCACGTCGCCCGCGGCAAGCGCGTGACGATCGCCGGCGACCATGAGGTTGACCGTGCCGTCGAGACAGGTGAAGAACTCGCGGGTACCGGGCAGATGCGGCGTGCCCGCCATCACGGCGCCGGGCGCGAAGTCGAGCACTTCCATCATCTCGTCGGGCACCGGCTCGGGAACCAGATCGCGGATCGTCACGCCGCGGCCCTTGCTGCGCAAAGCGACTTCGGCCGCCGGCCAGCGACGCACCATCGCGCGCGGCGAAGCGAGCAGCTCGTCGATCGGCACGCCGAGCGCCTGCGCCACCTTGACCAGGACCACGAGCGAAGGATTTCCGGCCCCCGATTCGAGATTGGCCACGGTCGAGCGCGGCACTTTCGCAGTCCGGGCCAGCGCTTCCTGCGTCAGGCCGCGCGTGTGGCGCAGGCTGGCGAGATTGCGCGCGAGATGGCTGGCGGTATCGCTCATGACAGTGACGGGATTGTGACCATCCGCCATTGCGCTGGACAAGACGCTGGCCGCCGGCTCCCGCCGAGCCTACCTTCGCCCCATCGCTTGTCGAGGACCTCTCATGAACACCACGCTCTCCCGCCACGCTCCCTTGCGCGTGGCCATCACCGGCGCGACTTCCGGCCTCGGCCTTGCCCTGGCCGAGGCCTTCGCGGCGCGCGGCGACCGCGTCGCGTTCGTCGCCCGCCATGCCGACAAGGTGGCGAACACGGCAAGGCGGATCGAAGGCAGCCACGGCATCGTCGGCGACGTCTCGAAGAAGGACGAGGCCCACGCGATCGCCTTGCAGGTCGGCGCCGCGCTCGGTGGCCTCGATCTCCTGGTCAACAACGCGTCGAGCCTCGGCCCGGTGCCGCTCGCGCTGCTTGCCGACACCGAGTGCGAAGACTTCGAAGCCGCTCTCGCGACCAACGTGCTCGGTCCGTTTCGCCTCACCAAGGCACTGCTCGGCCTGCTCGCCGCCTCGGCGCGCGAAGGCCGCGCCGATGGGTCGCGCTCGCTCATCGTCAACGTGAGCAGCGATGCTGCCGTGAGTCCCTACGCCGGCTGGGGTGCGTACGGCGCGAGCAAGGCGGCGCTGGCGCACATGAGTCGGATCTGGGACGAGGAATTGCGGCCGCATGGGGTCGCCGTCATCGCCGTCGATCCGGGCGACATGGACACGCCGATGCACGCCGCGGCCCTGCCCGATGCCGACCCGGCCACGCTCAAGCGGCCACGCGACGCGGCGGCCGAGATCGTCGCCCGCATCGATCGCGAGCGGGCGGCGGCAACGAATGGGAGCAGCGCATGAAAGCCGCCGCGAAAGCGATCCAGCGTCCGCACGATGCGCGCCTGCTCGGCGTCGACGCGCGCGGCCGCATCGCGCATCATTCCCGCAGTCGCCTGCCTGAGCTTCTCGGGCCCGACGATCTGGTCGTCGCCAACGACGCGGCCACCTTGCCGGCCAGCCTTTCGGGACGCCACGTCGCGAGCGGCGCGTCGATCGAAATGCGCTTGGCCGGTCGCCGCTCGCTCGCGGTCGACGACGTCCACGTGTTCAGCGCGATCGTGTTCGGCGCCGGCGACTACCGCACGCGCACGGAAGATCGCCCGCTGCCGCCGGCGCTGTCGCCCGGCGACCGGCTCGCCCTCGGCCCGCTCGAGGCCGAAGTGCTGCGCACGCTCGGCCATCCCCGCCTCGTCGAGATCCGCTTCAGCGGCAGCGCCGACGCGATCTGGGCCGGCATCGCGCGGCATGGCCGGCCGGTGCAGTACGCGCACGTCGCCGAGCCGCTTGCGCTTTGGGACGTATGGACGCGCGTCGCCGCACTGCCGGTCGCCTTCGAGCCGCCTTCGGCCGGCTTCGTCCTCGACTGGCATCTGCTCGACGCGTTGCGGGCGCGCGGCATCGGCTTCGCGACGCTGACGCATGCGGCCGGTCTGTCGTCGACCGGCGATACGCTGCTCGATGCGCGTCTGCCCCTCGACGAGCCGTACCACCTGCCGGCGTCGACCGTCGCCGCGATCGAGGCGGTGCGCTTGCGCGGCGGGCGCGTCGTTGCACTCGGCACGACCGTGGCACGCGCCCTCGAGCACGCGGCTTCGCTGCCAAGCAGCTTGCGCGCTGGCAACGGCGTGGCGAACAACCGGCTCGGTCCGACGACTTGCCTGCGCGTCGTCGATGCGCTCATCAGCGGCACGCATGAGCCCGGCTCCAGCCACCATGAATTGCTGCGCGCCTTCGTCACTGACGAAGCGCTCGCGCGCATCGATGCGGCGCTCGAGGCGGCCTCCTATCGAACCCACGAGTTCGGCGACTCGGTGCTCGTCGAGAGGGATCAGGCCCGCTGGAACTTGAAGACGGCGACGCTCGCCAGCAGGTTCGGCCAGGTGCGAACCGCCTTGCCGGCCTGAATGCCGAAGGCGTCGATGATCGCCAGCCCGTCCTTCTTTGCCAGCAGGTCGAAGTCCGCATACGTGCCGACGCGGATGTTCGGCGTGTCGTACCACTGGTAGGGCAGCACGCGCGTCACCGGCATGCGGCCGGCAGCGACGTGCAGGCGGTTCGGCCAGTGCGCGAAATTCGGAAAGCTGACGATGCCGACGCGGCCGACGCGCGCCGTCTCGCGCAGCATCCGCTCGGTGTTCTTCAGGTGCTGCAGCGTGTCGAGCTGGAGCACGACGTCGAAGCTCTGGTCCTCGAACAGCGAGAGCCCTTCTTCGAGGTCGAGCTGGATCACGTTGACGCCGCGCTGGTGGCAGGCCAGCACGTTGGCGTCGTCGAGTTCGATGCCATAGCCGCTGCAGCCGCGCTCGCGCTGCAGCAGCGCCAGCAGCTCGCCGTCGCCGCAGCCGAGGTCGAGCACGCGCGAGCCGTTCGGCACCAGCGCAGCGATGAGCTCGATGTCCTTGCGGTCGCTCATCCGATCTCCTTCGCGAGGTTCGCGAAGCAGGCGCGCAGGACGCCGTGATACCTGGGATCGTCGAGCAGGAAGGCGTCGTGCCCATGCGGCGCCGCGATCTCGGCATAGCTCACGTCGAGCTTGTTGTCGACCAGCGCCTT
>JBDTNU010000401.1:0-4139 GCA_039933535.1 Caldimonas sp.
AGCATGGGCTTCAAGACCTTCGGCTTCGCCGGCGGCCGACCCGACGTGTGGGAACCCGATCTCGACTTGTATTGGGGCCGCGAGACGAAGTGGCTGGGCGGCGACGTGCGCTATACGCGGGGCTCGCCCGGCGTCGAAGAAAGCCACGGCGTGCTCGTCGAGGACGACGACAGCCAGGTGCCGCATTCGCGCGACCTCGAGAACCCGCTCGCCGCGGTCCAGATGGGCCTCATCTACGTCAACCCCGAAGGCCCCGATGGCAAGCCTGACCCGATCGCCGCGGCGCGCGACATCCGCGACACCTTCGCCCGCATGGCGATGGACGACGAAGAGACCGTTGCCCTGATCGCCGGCGGCCACACGTTCGGCAAGACGCACGGTGCCGCATCGGCAGACCACGTGGCGAAAGAGCCCGAAGCGAGCGACCTGCAGGAGCAGGGCTTCGGCTGGCGCAACAGCTTCGGCAAGGGCCACGGCGGTGACGCGATCACGAGCGGCCTGGAGGTCACGTGGACGACGACGCCCACGAAGTGGAGCAACAATTTCTTCGAGAACCTGTTCGGCTTCGAGTGGGAGCTGACGAAGAGTCCGGCCGGCGCGCAGCAGTGGGTGGCCAAGGGCGCGGGCGACATCATCCCGCACGCGCACGACCCGAACAAGAAGCTCAAGCCCACCATGCTCACGACCGACCTGTCGCTGCGCATGGACCCGGCCTACGAGAAGATCTCGCGACGCTTCCTCGCCCATCCCGACCAGTTCGCCGACGCCTTTGCCCGCGCCTGGTTCAAGCTCACGCACCGCGACATGGGCCCGCGTGCGCGCTACCTCGGCCCCGAGGTGCCCGCCGAAGAGCTCATCTGGCAAGACCCGATTCCGAAGGTCGAAGGCGCGGTGCTCGACGCGAAAGACATCGACGCGTTGAAGCAGAAGGTGCTCGCCTCGGGCTGCACGGTGGCCGAACTGGTGTCGACGGCCTGGGCTTCGGCTTCGACGTTCCGCGGCTCCGACAAGCGGGGCGGCGCCAACGGCGCGCGCATCCGCCTCGCGCCGCAGAAGGACTGGAGCGTCAACCAGCCCGCGCAACTCGCCAGGGTGCTGAAGGCGCTCGAAGGTGTACGCGCGGAGTTCAACGGCTCGCCGGGCGGCAAGCAGGTATCGCTCGCCGACCTCATCGTGCTCGCAGGCGGCACGGCCATCGAGAAGGCGGCGAAGGATGCAGGCCAGCCGGCGACGGTGCCGTTCACGCCAGGCCGAGCCGACGCATCGCAGGAGCAAACCGACGTTGCGTCGTTCGCGCCGCTCGAGCCCGCGGCCGATGGCTTTCGCAACTGGCTCGGCGGCCGCTATGGCGTGCCGGCCGAAGCGCTGCTGATCGATCGTGCGCAGTTGCTGACGCTCACGGCGCCCGAGATGACGGTGCTGCTCGGCGGCCTGCGCGTGCTCGGCGGGAACGCCGGCGGCTCGAAGCATGGCGTGCTCACGCGAACGCCCGGCATGCTCACGAACGACTTCTTCGTCAACCTGCTCGACATGAAGACGGAATGGAAGCCGACGTCGCAAGACGGCACGGAGTTCGAGGGCGTGGACCGCAGGAGCGGCGAGCGGCGCTGGACCGGCACGCGTGCCGACCTCGTGTTCGGCTCGAACGCGCAACTGCGTGCGGTCGCCGAGGTGTATGCGGCCTCGGACGCGAAGGCGAAGTTCGTGAACGACTTCGTCGCCGCCTGGGTGAAGGTGATGAATCTCGACCGTTTCGACCTTTGAAAAATCAGCGATGCCTCCGCCGCCAATCCACCTTCATCCGCCACCTGAGCCCAACGATCCACACCCCCGCGCCCTTCCAGCGCAGGCCCGGCCCGGTTACTCGACGAGCCGCAACGTGCCGCGCGACACCTTGTAGTTGGGGCCATCACCGCTCGTCTTGTCGCATGGCGAGGCGCCGCATCCCGTCGACGGAATCACGTATCTGCCCAGAGCGTCGGCATCCTGGACCAGCGGCGTCCAGGTGTTGCCCGCGGCCCTGACGAGGACGTTGTAGTCGGGAAAGATCCACAGGTTCACGTTGGCGTTCTCGGCGATCGTGTTGCCGCCGGGGTCGGCGCCTTTGCCGAGGTCGAAGTTCGAGCCATCGGCACCGCTCAGGTAGACGGCGGGCCGCGCGACGCTGGCGTTGCCGTTGCCGCGGATCGACGTATTGCGCAGCGTGAACGTCAGGCTGCCTTCGCTGCGCAGTGCGATGGCGCTGGCCGTCGGGTCGGTGTTGGGCGGCCCGGCGCTGGTCCAGTTGCCGGTGAAGGTGCTGCCCGAGACGACGATCGTGCTGCCGCCGATCAGGTCGATGCCACCGTAGGCGTTGCCATCGAACAGGCTGTCACTGACCGTGAGGCGCAGGCCGTTGCCGCCGTTGTCGATGCCGATGCCGTTGGCGGCGAAGGTGGACGTGGCGATCGTCAGCGCGCCGAGGCCTGCCGAGACGGCGGCACCGCGGCCCGCCATGCGGCTGATCGAACTCCCGCTCATCGACAGCACGCTCGCCGCCGTGCCGAAGCGGAGGTCGAGGCCGACGCTGTTGGCGCCGTCCGGGACGAGCGCGCCGTCGATCACCGCGCCGACCAGCGTCAGCTTCGCCGAGTCGTCAGCGGCGACGACGGCATTGCTGCCGCCGCCGCTCGGCGTGCGGAAGTCGGAGCCGACGATCGCCACGCCGTCGAGCCGCAGGCTCCCCAGGCTTTGCACGGTGAGCACGCCGCGGCCGGTGCACTGCAACTGGCCGGCGCCCTCGATGCGTCCGCCGACGATCGTCAGGCTGCCTCCTCCGAAGACCCGCGCGAAGCCGTGCACGCCAGCGCCCGCGTAGGAATGGCTGGCGTCGCCGCCACTGTCGAGCGTGACGACGGCGCCGCCGCCGACGCTGATCGCGGCATCACAGAAGCCGCTGTTGCGCACGGCGATGCGGCTGAGGCCGACCGTGCCGCCGTTGGCGACGATCGCGCTGCCGTTGGCGACAGCCGGGTCGATCACCAGTCCGTTCAGGTTGCCCGAGCCGGCCATCGTCAGGCCGAAGCCGATCACCGCCGCACCGCTGTTCACGCCGGCCAGGGTGCGCCCATCGGGCACGGTCAGGCCGGCGTTGCCGGAGAGGCCTTCGGCGACGCCCGTGTAGCTGCCGTTGAAGAGCCACGCGGTGGCGCCCGAGGCCGTCTGTGCCAGCGCCTTGCCGATGGTGCGGTACGGCGCGCCCGCGGTGCCGGCGTTGGCATCGCTGCCGTTGACCGCGTCGACGTAGCGGTCGAGCGCCGAGCCCGCGACACTCACCGTGACCTGCGCCGTCGCGCTGCCGCCGCTGTTGCTCGCGGTCAGCGTGAAGCTGGTCGTGGTCGTGACGGCGACGCTGCGGCTGCTGCCGGTCACCGTGCCGACGCCCTGGTCGATGGCGATCGAATCGGCGCCGTTGACGTTCCAGGCGAGGGTCGCGCTGCCGCCGCCGGCGGGGAGCGAATTGGGCGTGGCGGTGAAGCTCGTGATCGAAGGCGGCGGCGGCGGTGGAGGCGCCGCGCCGACGACCACCGTCACCTGCGCCGTGCTCGTGCCGGAGGCACTGCTCGCAGTGAGCGTGTAGGTCGTCGTCGTCGCGACGCTCGCCGGCACGCTCGTGCTGCCGCTGACGTCGCCGACGCCGTGATCGATGGCCAGCGTGGTCGCGCCGCTCACCGTCCAGGCGAGCGTGCTCGTGCCGCCGGGATACGCCAGGCTCGCCGGCGTGGCGCTGAAGGCGCCGATCGCGGGCGGCGGCGGTGGCGTCGCCGGCACGGTCACCGTGACCTGGCGCGTCGTCGAGCCCGAAGCGTTGCTCGCGGTCAGGGTGTAGGTGGTGCTGGTCGTGACCGCGACCGCCTTGCTTGCCGACCCGGTCACGTCGCCGACGCCATGGTCGAGCGAGAGCGTGGTCGCGTCGCTCGCGCTCCAGGCGAGCGTGACCGTACCGCCGCCGGCCGCAGTGGTCGAGGGCGTGGCGGTGAAGCTCGCGATCGACGGCAGCGGCACGTAGGCGACGCTGACGCTCGCGCTGGTCGAGCCGGCGGCATTGCTCGCCGTCAGGGTGAAGGTCGCGGCCTGCGTCTGGTAGAGCTGTTGGCTGC
>JBDTNU010000402.1:0-4137 GCA_039933535.1 Caldimonas sp.
ATTTCTACCTCGACGACGAGGCTTGGGTGATCCGCTATCTGGTCGTCGATACCGGTGGGTGGCTGTCGAGCCGAAAGGTTCTTGTGTCGCCCATTGCCGTCGGCACCCCGAACTGGGAGCAGCGGCTGCTGCCGGCCTCGATCAGCCGAGAGGAGGTCAGGAAGAGTCCCGACATCGATACCGACAAGCCCGTGTCCCGGCAACACGAGATGACGTATTCCGGCTATTACAACTACCCGTACTACTGGGGTGGCACCGGCTATTGGGGTGGCGGGATGTACCCGAACCTGATGGCGCCGGGCTTCGGGGGACTCGGCGGCTCATATGCCAGTTCCGGCGAAGCGCAACGCGAAATGGCTCGACGCGAGTCGGCACTGCACGAGCACGAGGATCCGCACCTTCGCAGCTGCAATGCCGTCGTCGGATATCACATCCACGCGAGCGACGGCGACATCGGTCATGTCGCGGGCATGCTGATCGACGACCAGACATGGGCCATCCGCTATCTGATCGTCGACACCAGCAACTGGTGGATCGGGCACCAGGTGCTGATCGCACCGCAGTGGCTCAAGGCAGTGAGTTGGTCCGACAAGACCGTTACCGTCTCGATGAAACGCCGTGCCGTCAAGGACGCCCCGGTCTACGACCCGCAGGGCGCCATGAGCCGGGAGGCTGAAGACCGCCTCTACAGGCACTACGGGCACGCCGGCTACTGGACCGGCTATCCGGTCCGCGAGGACGAGATCTCCCGGGTCTAGGCAGGAGGACGCGCACCATGCTACGCAACGTCAACGATCTCTACGGCTTCTCGGTGGGTGCGAGCGACGGCCCTATCGGCGAGATCAGGGACTGCTATTTCGACGACCAGTCCTGGACGATCCGCTTCTTCGTCGTCGAGACCGGCCCGTGGCTCGGCGGCCGCAAGGTGTTGATCTCGCCCATCGCCGTCCACGGACTTCATTGGGCCGACAAGGCGCTGTCGGCTTCGATGACGCGGGAAAAGGTGAAGAGAAGCCCGGACGTCGACACCAGCAAGCCCGTGTCGCGACAGCATGAAGTGGAGCAGTTCGGCTACTACGGCTATCCGTACTACTGGGGCGAGGGGCAACTCTGGGGCGGCGGCCCGCGACCGGGCACGAGCTTGGCGGGCTACGGAAACGTGGCGCTACCCAGCGGGCCGAAAGCGACGACCGATTTCGTCGCCGCCCAGGTGAAACTGCATCGAAACCGGGGCGACGACCCGCATCTGCGCAGTTGCCGCGCGATCGAGAGGTATCACATCCACGCCAGCGACGGCGCCATCGGTCACGTCGAGTCCCTGCTCGTGGATGACGCGGCGTGGGCCATCCGCTACCTCGTCGTCAACACCAGCGACTGGTGGCTCGGTCATCAGATGCTGGTCGCGCCGCCATGGATCACGGACATCAGCTGGCTCGATGCGACCGTGTCTGTCGATCTGACACGGCAGGCGGTCAAGAACGCGCCGACCTACGACGCGAAGGCCTTGCCGAATCAGGAGCAGGAACGCGACCTGTTCGAGCACTACGACCGCCCCGACCATCGGAAACGGATCGCCGATTCGCCATTTGGCTGACGCCTTTTTCAACCGGAGCCGGCCGGGCTCGCTTGCCGTGCAGGCCGGGAATCGGCAACGTTCGTTCCCATCGAAAGGTCCCATCCGTGTTCACAACTGAACTGCCGCTTCCCGAGCTGGCGCTGGTCGTCGGCACGCGAGGACTGCTTGGCGCGGGCCTCGGCCTGCTGCTCGCCGATCGAATCGACGCGGATCAGCGTCGTGCCGTTGGCTGGGCCCTGGTCGCGATCGGGGTCGTGACCACGGTTCCCCTCGCGCTGATGGTGCTCAACCGTCGAAAGGTTCCTACGGATTGACGGCGCGCGGGACGTGCCGTGGGTCGTGCTTCTCGAACGCCCCAGCAAGCGCGCGTTCTAGCTTGCGCAGGGCGCCCTGGATGGCCTGATGCGCCGTCGCGGCGCGGTCCTTGGCGATGACCGGCTCGCGCCCGACCGGCCGCGCTTCCAGGGTGCAGTGAATATCGTCGAGCCCGCCCTTGGCGGCGCTGTTCGCGTCTGTCAGGTGGGCCTCGACGCGTGTGATTCGCTCGCCGTAGTGACCCAGCGCTTCTTTCACGACCGACTCCAGGTGGTCGGACATGGCCTGGCCTCCATCGATGTTGGGGTCGGTGTTCAGCAGAACTTGCATGGTTCAGTCTAGGCTTGTCGTGGATGACGGGACCGGGAGTTTGCCATCGGTCAGCGTGCGCCCTTGTGATCCTTCTGCCCGCTGTTCTTGTGCCGGCCCGCGACTTCGCTCTCTTCCGCCTTTTCCCTGGGCAAATTTTCATCCCGCAAGGGGGCAGGATGGGCGTATCCGCGCTTGTGCAGCGTGCCTGCAATCCGTTTGGTCTGTGGCGCGGCTGTGGAGTCGATCGTCATGAGAGTTCCGTCGAATAGGTGGTGGAGTTACCTTACCCGTCGCGGCCTCGCGGTTCCGTTCGGTAGCCCACATGGAGATCAAACGTCGGAGCCATCGATGCGAATCTGCGTTCCGGACTGGCCAACCAGCATGGCCTCGATGTGTTCGAGCGAGCCGATCACCGCGCGGCGGCCGGTCGCGAGCACGAATGCGCAGGCGGCCCGAACCTTCGGGCCCATGGAACCGGTCGCGAACGTGTGCAACGCCAGCGCCTCCGGCGAAATCCTGCCTATCTCGCATTGCTGCGGAGTCCCCCAATCGAGAGACACGGCGGCGACATCGGTGGCGATCACGAAGCAGTCGACGCGGAGCTCTCGGGCCAGCAGCGAGCTGCATGCGTCCTTGTCGATGACGGCCTCGACGCCGCGGTGAGTGCGTCCGTCGGCAGAGAGCGCGACGGGAATGCCTCCGCCACCCGCTGCGATGACCAGGGCACCGCGCTCGATCAGCCACCGGATGGGCTCAAGTCCGAGGATGCGCTTCGGCTCGGGCGAGGCGACGAGACGACGCGCGCCTGAGCCGTCGGGGCCGACGACCCAGTGACGCTGCTCGGCAAGGCGTGCGGCTTCCGCCGGGGTGTACATCGGTCCGATCGGCTTGCTCGGCTTCGCAAACGCCGAATCGAGAAGGTCGACTTCGACGCGCGTCAGTAAAGTCGCCACGGCACGAGACGAAGGCAACCGGTTCGCCAGCTCCTGCTCGAGCAAGTAGCCGATCATGCCGTCGGTCTCGGCGCCGAGCGTGTCGAGCGAGGACGCGTTGCCCGGGTCGCCGGCCGCCGATTGAAGGGCGAGCAGGCCGATCTGCGGTCCGTTGCCGTGGGTGACGACCAGCTCATTGCCGATGGCCACCTTTGCCAGTTGATCCGCGGCCACCCGAATGTTCGCCAACTGGTTTGCCGCGCTCGGCGCCTGGCCGCGTTTCAGCAGCGCATTGCCGCCAAGGGCCACGAGCAGCTTCATCGCTGTGTCCTTGGAGCCAACCTCATGCCAGCGTCGCCACCAGGACCGCCTTGATCGTGTGCATCCGGTTCTCAGCCTGAGTAAAGACGATCGACGCCTCGGACTCGAACACCTCGTCGGTGACCTCTCCTTCCTTCAGTCCGAAACGTTCGTGGATCCCACGTCCCTCCTCGGTGTCGAGATTGTGGAACGAGGGCAGGCAATGCATGAAGCGGGTGCGCGGCTTGCCGGTCGCCTGCATCAGGTTGGCCGTCACGCGGTAGGGCAGGAGCTGGTCGATGCGCTGCTTCCAGACTTCGTCCGGTTCGCCCATCGAGACCCACACGTCCGTGTACAGGAAATCAGCACCCGCCACCGCTCTCAGAGGGTCGGCGTCGATCGTGATCCGGGCACCCGTTTTCTCGGCCAGCGCCCGCATCCGGACCACAAGGGGCGCCGGCGGCTGCAGGGCTGCAGGCGCAGCGATGCGAACATCCATGCCCATCTTCGTGGCGCCGATCAGCAGCGAGCAGCCCATGTTGAAGCGGGCGTCGCCGAGGTAGCAGAACGACAGCTCGTGCAGGGGCTTCTCGCCGAACTCCTCCATCGTCAGCAGGTCGGCAAGGATCTGGGTCGGATGCGACTCATCGGTGAGACCGTTCCAGACCGGCACGTGCGAGAACCGCGCGAGCTCTTCGACGG
>JBDTNU010000403.1:0-4133 GCA_039933535.1 Caldimonas sp.
TCATGTTGATCGACGGCGGGATCAGGATGCCGAGCGTGCCGCCGGCGGCGATCGATCCGAGGAACAGCGGGCGGTTGTAGCCGCCCTTGTCCATGTTCGGTATCGCCACGGTGCCGATGGTCGCGGCGGTTGCCACCGACGAGCCCGAGGTCGCCGCGAAGATGGCGCTGGCGGCGATGTTGGTGTGAATGAGCCGTCCCGGAATGCGCGCGAACCAGGGCGACAGCGCCGCGAACAGGCGTTCGCTGAGGCCCGAACGATGCATCAACTCGCCCATCATGATGAACATCGGCGCCGCGATCAGGATGAAGTCGTTCGAGGTGTTCCAGGCCAGCTCGCCCAGCGCACCCGTCATTGGAAAGAACGCGTACTTCGCCGACAGCACGTAGCCCATCAGGCCGAGCGCCGCGGCAACGGGCAAGCTCAGGGCCACGAAGGCGAGCAGCATCAGCAACGCGGAGCCGATCACGGTCGTTGCGCCTTCGGCGGGTTGGCGTCGATTCCCGCCTGCGAGATCTCCTCGGTGACGCGCAGGCTGCCGATCAGGGCATCGAAACCAGCCCGGTCACGCCTGAGCAGGCGGGCCATCGCCTGCAGCGGAATCAGCACGGCGACGCAGGCGAACCAGAAAATGCCGCCCCACCAGAGCGCTTGCGGAATCGCCATGGGCACCTGCAAGGTCGAGATCGAGCGGGCACTCATCGCCACGGACTGGGCCAACGTCTTCCAGCAGAACCAGGCGAGCGCCAGCGAGATGAGCGAAAGCGACAGCGCGGCGATCAGGTCGCACGGCGCCCTGAAGCGCTGAGGCAACGCGTCGAGCAGGATGTCGACGCGCACGTTCGCCTTCGAAGTGACGGTGAAGGCCAGGCCCAGGCCGATCGCAGCGGCGAGCGCATACCCCGAGAGCTCGAAGCTCTCGACGACGCCACGCCGGAAGACGAGCCGGGTGATGACGTCGATCGAGATGAGCCCGCTGCAGCCGACGAGGATCAACGCCCCGGCGATCCAGGCGAGGATGCGCGAGATGCGCTGTGGCCAAGGCTCCGGCGGCAGCAACGGGGGCGGAACGGGCATCAAGTGGAAGCTGAGAGGTCGCTGCTCGACAAGTGCCACATTCTCTCCGGTTCGCACGGGCCGATTGCGGCGCCGAGGCCATCAACGACGCAACGGACTTCAACGCGTTGGCCCGGCCCGCGAAAGGATGAGGACTATGCTGGAGACCTTTGTGCAGACGAGACGAAGGGATCAAGGTCCATGCCGATTCCTGCAACTGTCGGCGCCTTCGCGATCGTTCCGTGCAACGACCTGCCGGGCGCCATTCCATTTTGGGAGCGACTCGGGTTTTCGCGGGCCGGGGGCGTTGCGAACTACATCATCCTGACCGGCTGGGACTGCGAGGTACATCTCACGCAGGCAGGCGACGGACCCTGGGCCGTTCCGGGAGAACACAACCCATTCGGTGTCTTCATCCGGACGCCAGAGGTCGAATCGATCGCTGCGCGGGTTGACGACCTGATCATCCGTCCCGGCGGTGTCCTTCGCCACCGGGAGTGGGGGCTGTACGAGGTGGGGATCTGTGGCCCGGATGGTCTTCTCGTTCGTGTCGGCTGGCCGTCCAGGCTCATCCAGCAACCAGGCAACTGAGAACGCCGCCGTGCGTCCTTCCGTGCGCTAGCGATGGCGTGCTTTCAATTGACCGGTCGGCGGTGATCGACCTGGCAGCGTGTGCGCCGATGACCCCGCCAGCTCCTTCAACCGCGCACGCGCGCCAGCGCGAGGTCGAGCGCCGGTGGCACGCGGTCGAGCGCGAGCGCGTCGACGAGCAAGCTGCCGTAGCGCACCTTGCGCCCCGCGCGCGTGCCAAGAAAGCGGCGCAGCTGGGCGTGCAGGTCGCGGCCGCGCTGCGCGGGCTGGTCCTGGAAGCGGCGGAACGACGCGAGCTCGCCCTCGGCATCGAGCACACGCTCCACGACATCCGTGCCCAGGGCGCGGATCAGCTCGTCCTCCAGGTCGGCATCGCAGACATAGAAGCCGTGGTCTTCGATGCGCTCGTTCTCTGTCATGCCGGCACCTTCGAGGCCGCGCCGCACGTGGCGCATCTCGGCGATGTCGCAGAGTCCGGCCAGCCGCACGCCCAGGCCCTGCGGGCCGAGCGCCTGCACGAATCGCTGCAGGTTCGTGGCCCCGCCGATCGGCACGACGACGATGCCTTCGGCTTGCAAGTCGCGGCCGCGACGGCGCGCGAGGGCCTCTAGTGCGGCCTGGTCGCTCCAGCCTTCGACCAGGATGGCGGCATGCGCGCGCGCAGCGCTTACCAGCCGACGCGCGTCGTCGGGGGCAAGGGGCGGGCGCGGGCCTGGTGGGCGTGGCGTCGTTGCGGGAGGTTCCACGTTCGCATCATGCCGCCCGGCCGAGGTTGCTCCGCGGAAGTGCACTGTCGACGCACCGCGAAAGCGGTCGTCCACGGTTGAGTCAAGCGGTCAGTTCTTGACCTTGACGGGCTGGTATCGATCGAGGAAAGCCAGCGTTCTGGCCCACGCGTCGTCAGCGTCCTGCTGTCGAAAGACGAGCGGCGCAGGAGCATGCAGGTTGAACCCATGGCCGGCCTCCGGATAGACGATCAGTTCAAACGGTGCCGACTTCCGCGCCCCCTCCAGGGCTCGCATCGTCTCCAACAGGCAGCAGTTGTTGAAGCGGTCTGCGCCGCCCGCGAAGACGAGGGTCGGCACCTGCATGGCCGATGCCATGGGCAGCAAATCGGAGCCGACGAAAGTGATCGCCGGATAGAACAGCACGACTGCGGAGACTTGCTCCTTGAGCGGGGCGCCGAAACCCAGCACGCCAATTCCGCCGATCGAGAACCCCACCAGGGCGACCTTGCCGGGCATCGCTTTCTCGGCCGATTCCGCGGTTGCCAGTACCTTGCGGAGATTCGCCGCTCCGTCCTTCCCGCTGGGATCGTGAGGACGAATTGAGATGTCTTTCCCATCGACAAGCACGACGTAGTAGCCGCGCGCCGCCAATGTCGCGCTGAACTCCCGATACAGGTCCGTGCCTGAATTGCCCGAGGCGACGACGACGATCGGGCCGCCGCTTCCGGGCGGCGCGTAGGTCTCCATGGCGGGCGTCTGCGCGTGAGCCATCGGACCGACTACCGCCGCCACGAGGGCCAGCGGCAACGTGCAGCGCCCAAATGCAGATCTCGGCGAGGTGTGCATGTCAGCTCAGGGCCGTTTCGCGGCGGGGTCGAACTTGATGGCCACCTCGTCGATCGGCGTGTTGTGGGCACCGGCGACCAGCCAGCGCCCGTCGCGCTTGACGAGAAACATCGACATGACATCTCGACTCTCGGGATGCACCGCGCCGTCCGGTGACGTGAAGCTGCCCTTCTTCCAGCGCACCACGGCGATCGCCGCGTCTGGCGCAACGACGCGTACCTGCAGATCTTCGATGTGGTTCGGCACGGTCTTGAAGAATGTGTCGTGCATCACCTGATGCGCGCGCTTCACATCCGGCAGACCACGCCAATACATGCCGACGATGTTGACAAACTCCGCATCGGGCGTGAATGCCTGAAACATGGCGTTCATGTCGTGGTTGTTCCAACCGGCTTCGAATGTCCGCACGGTGGCGCGGATGGCCGCGTCGTCCGCGTTCTGTGCAAACGCCGGCGCGGCGGCCAATAACCAGACGGCGGCCAGGCGGGAGAATATGCGTGACATGGTGGGGCTCAACTCGATGTGTCGGTCCCCGATTCGGCGCTTTTGCCTCTTGCGTGTCCTGAACGAGCGCTGAACAATGACCGACACCGCGCTGAAAGTGAAGGGAATGGACAGCGAACAGTTCCGATTCGGCGAGTTCACGATCGACACCGGCCGTGCCAGTCTGACCCGCGGTGGTGCAGCAGTCGCGCTGCGGCCCAAGAGCTTTGCGCTGCTCGAATACCTGGTTCGGCGCGCTGGCACACTGGTCGGCAAGGATGAATTGCTCGGCGCGCTCTGGGCCGGAGTCGTCGTCACCGACGATTCGTTGACCCGCTGCATCAGCGAGGTGCGCGCGGCGTTGCGTGACAGCAGCCAGCAGATCATCAAGACAGTCGCGCGGCGTGGCTACCTGTTTGACGCGCCCCT
>JBDTNU010000404.1:0-4116 GCA_039933535.1 Caldimonas sp.
AGATCGGCTCGAGCACGATGCCGCACAAGGTCAACCCGATCGACTTCGAGAACGCCGAAGGCAATCTGGGAATCGCCAATGCCCTGTTCGCGCACATGAGCGAGAAGCTGCCGATTTCGCGCTTCCAGCGCGACCTGACCGACAGCACGGTACTGCGCAACATGGGCGTCGCGTTCGGACACACCGTGCTCGCGCTCGATTCGCTCGCACGCGGCATGGCCAAGCTCGGCGTCGACGCCACGGCCATCGACGCCGACCTCGACAGTGCCTGGGAAGTGCTGGCCGAGCCGGTGCAGACGGTGATGCGGCGGCACGGCATCGCCAACCCCTACGAGCAACTCAAGGAATTGACGCGCGGCAAGGCGATCACGAAGGAAGGCCTGCACGCCTTCATCCGCGGGCTGGGCATCCCGGCCGCGGAACGCGAGCGCTTGCTGGCCATGACACCGCGCAGCTACGTCGGCAAGGCCGCCGAGCTGGCGCGGCGCAACGTCCCATGATGACTTTCATCGACAAGCTTGCCGGCGCCGAGCGCGCCAACGATTCGATGCTGTGCGTCGGCCTCGACCCCGACCCCGCGCGCTTTCCCGAGCCGATGAAGGACGACCCTTCGCGCATCTTCGATTTCTGCGCTGCGATCGTCGACGCGACCCGCGACCTGGTGATCGCCTACAAGCCGCAGATCGCCTACTTCGCCGCGAACCGCGCCGAAGATCAGCTCGAGCGCCTGATCGCGTACATCCACGACTCCGCGCCCGAGGTGCCGGTGATCCTCGATGCCAAGCGCGGCGACATGGGCTCGACCGCCGAGCAGTACGCACGCGAGGTATTCGACCGCTACGGCGCCGACGCGGTCACGCTGTCACCGCTGCTCGGCTTCGACTCGATCGAGCCCTATCTTCGCCACGCCGGCAAGGGCGTGATCCTGCTCTGCCGCACCTCCAATCTCGGCGGCGCCGATCTCCAGGAGCAACGCCTCGCGTCGGGCGAGCGCCTCTACGAGCACATCGCACGGCTGGCCGCCGGGCGATGGAACACGAGCGGGCAGGTCGGGTTGGTCGTCGGTGCCACCTTCCCGGCCGAGATCGCGCGCGTGCGCGAGCTGGCGCCCCACCTGCCCTTGCTCATTCCCGGCATCGGCGCGCAAGGCGGCGACGCCGCCGCGACCGTGCGCGCCGGCTGGCGCGGCGAAGGCGGCGCGACGACGGCGCCGATCATCGTCAGCTCCTCGCGCGCCGTGCTCTATCCCGCCGATGCGCGCGGCGCCGATTTCGCGGCCGCTTCGCGCCGCGCCGCCGAAGCCACCCGCCGCGAGCTGGCATCGGCGCGAAGCGCGACCTTCGCCTGAGCCGGACGATGGCGCAGGGAGCGGATCGAAGCACCCTGCCGCGCAACACGCCGTGGGCGGCCGTCGCGGTCGTCGTCGTTGCCGCCGTGTTGCTCGTCGCCGCCGCCATCGGCCTTGCCGTCGACGCCGGCGGCGTCGAGGGTCGCGCGCTCAGCCTGCTCGCGATCGTCGCCGGCGCGGCGCTGGTCGCGAGCGGCCTGGCGGTGCGCGTGCTGGCGGGCCGCTTGCGCGCGGCCGAGCGACTGGCCCGCCAGTCGCGCGAAGCGCTTCGCCTGGTCGCCGATTGGTACTGGGAGCAGGACCGGGACTTCCGCTTCACGGTCGTTGCCGATCCGCGCGGCGCGGCCGATCACGCAGTGCTCACGCAGCGCCTCGGCCACACGCCCTGGGACCTGTCCGACGTCGGCATGAGCGAGGCGCAGCTCGATCTGCACCGGGCCGACCTGGAAGCGCACCGACCGTTCAGCGGCCTGATCGTGCGCCGCCACGCCCCCGGCGGACGGTCCCGCCTGCACAGCGTCAGCGGAGAGCCGCGCTTCACCGAAGACGGCGTGTTCGACGGCTATTGGGGCGTGGCCCGCGACGTCACCGACGAGATCCGCGCTCAGCGCGCCTATGCAGCGAGCGAGACGCGCTACCGCGAGCTGTTCGAGAGCTCGCCATCACCGATCTTCCTGCACCGTGGCGGCATCGTCTTCGACGCCAACCCGTCCGCGGCGCGTCTGTTCGGATTCGCCGACACCGACGCGATGCACGGGATCCGGATGGCCGATCTGCACCCGCCCGGCGAGTCGCGGCAGCGTGCGCTCGAGCGGATCGAGCAGCTCGAAAGGCTGCCCGTCGGCGACGGCGTGCCGGTGCGCGACTTCCTCGCACACACTGTTGACGGCCGGCCGATCAGCGTGCAGTCAACCGGCGTCCGTGTCGAGGCAACCGGTGGCCCGGCGACGCTGACGATCATGTTCGACATCACCGCGCGCCTTGCGGCAGAGGCAGCGCTGCGCCGATCGGAGGCGATGCTCTCGCACCTGTTCGCGACCAGTCCGGACTGCATCACGCTGTCCGAAGTCGAGAGCGGCAAGCTGACGCTGGTCAACGACGCGTTCACGCGCCTGACCGAGTACCGCTCGGATGAAGTCGTCGGCCGCGATGGCGACGAGCTCGGGCTCTGGCACGACGCGGAAGACGGCGAGCGGCTTCGTGCCGGGATGACGGAGACGGGTCGGGTCGACGAGATGCCCGCGCGGATCCGCACGCGCTCGGGCGGAGTCGTGTCGGTGCTGCTTTCGGCGGCCCACTTCCAGATGGACGGGCGTTCCTACATGGTCGTCAACGCGCGCGACGTGACGGCTTCGGTGCAGACGCGGCTCGAGCACGCGGCGATCTTCGAGCGCGCCTCGATCGGCATCGCACTGACGCGCGACCGTCGCTTCGTCCAGGCCAATCCGCGCTTCGAGGCGATCTTCGGCTGGGCCGCCGGCGAGCTCACCGGGCAACCCGGTTCGGCAGTCTGGTTCGACGAGACCGACTACGCCGAGATCGGCCGCGTCGCCGGGCCGCTGCTCTCGGCCGGCGAGCCGTTCGAGGTCGAGCGCGAGATGAAGAAGCACGACGGCAGCCGCTTCTGGTGCCGCCTGCTCGGCCAGGCCGTCGACCCGGGGCGACAGGGCCAGGGCGGCACGATCTGGATCGCCGAAGACGTGACCGAGCGGCGTCGCCTCGACGCTGCGCTGGCCGCCGCGCGCGACGCGGCCGAGGCGGCGAGCCGGGCCAAGAGCGCCTTTCTTGCCAACACCAGCCACGAGATCCGCACGCCGCTGAACGGCCTGCTCGGCCTGGCCCGCCTCGCCCTGCGCGAAACGATCGCCCCGGCCACGCGCAAGCTCCATCTCGAGCAGATCCTGGCCTCGGCGCAGGGGCTCGAAGGCATCCTCTCCGACATCCTCGATTTCTCGAAGATCGAAGCCGGCAAGTTCACGCTCGAGGCCAGCGCGTTCGACCTGCGCGAGCTGCTCGCCGCGGTGCAGGCCTCGTATCGCCCGCTCGCGGAATCGAAGGGGCTCGCGTTCGAGCTGGAGATCGACCCGCGGCTCGCCGCCATCGTCGTGGGCGACCCGGTTCGGATCCGCCAGATCCTCGGCAACTACATCACCAACGCCGTCAAGTTCACTTCCCAAGGCAGCATCCGCGTCGTCGCCGAGCCGGGTCGGACCGTCGGCGTGCGGCTGGCCGTCGTCGACACCGGCGCCGGTGTCGACACGCACCTGCAGCAGCTGCTGTTCCAGCCGTTCTCCCAAGGCGACTCGTCGACGACACGGCGCTTCGGGGGCACGGGCCTGGGTCTGTCGATCTGCCGCCAGCTCGCGCAGCTGATGGGCGGCGAGGTCGGCGCCGAAAGCACGCCAGGCGAAGGCAGCATCTTCTGGGCCGAGCTTCCCCTCCCGCCTGCGATGCTGCCCGGAGAGTCGCTGGGCAGCGAAGCAAGCGAATGCGAGCAGCTCCAGGACGCGCGCATCCTGCTGGTCGAAGACAACCCGGTCAACATGATGATCGCCGCGGCCACCCTTGCGCAGTGGGGCGTCGATGTCGCCGAAGCGCGCGACGGCCGGATGGCGATCGAGGCCGTGCATGAGGCGGCGCGACGCGGCCGGCCGTTCGATCTCGTGCTCATGGACGTGCAGATGCCGGTGATGAGCGGCCACGAAGCGGCGGCCGAGCTGCGCAAGGCCTGGGGTCCGCACGCCTTGCCCATCATCGCGCTGACCGCG
>JBDTNU010000405.1:0-4109 GCA_039933535.1 Caldimonas sp.
TCGAGGACGGCATGGCCGAGGGCGACTGGGACGGCTGGAAGCTCCTCAACGACCGCCTCGGCTCGCGCGTGCAGCTTGTCGGCGACGACCTCTTCGTCACCAACACGAAGATCCTGAAGGAAGGCATCAGGAAGAACGTCGCCAACTCGATCCTCATCAAGATCAACCAGATCGGCACGCTGACGGAAACGTTCGCGGCGATCGAGATGGCCAAGCGCGCCGGCTGGACCTCGGTGATCAGCCACCGCTCGGGCGAGACCGAAGACGCGACCATCGCCGACATCGCGGTCGGGACCAACGCCGGCCAGATCAAGACCGGGTCGCTTAGCCGCTCCGACCGGATGGCGAAGTACAACCAGCTCCTGCGCATCGAAGAGGACCTGGGCGACGTGGCGGCGTATCCGGGCCGCTCCGCGTTCAATCAGCTGAAATAACGAACGCTGGCGTGCGCATCGTCACCTTCGCCCTCGCCCTGCTGCTCGTGCTCGTTCACATCGAGCTCTGGTTCGGCAAGGGCGGTGTGCCGCGAATGGTCGAGCTGCAATCGAAGCTCGCGACTCAGCAGGCCAACAACGACAACGCACGTCATCGCAACGAGCAGCTTTCGGCCGAGGTCAGCGACCTGAAGGAAGGTCTCGAGATGGTCGAAGAGAAAGCGCGCTTCGAGCTCGGCATGATCAAGCCCGACGAGATCTTCGTACAGCTCTCGCCGCCGCGGCGTTGAGCGGCACCACGTTGCTCGACGCGGCGGCACCGCTGCTGGCGAGCGCCTTCGTGCTCTGGGGCGCCCCGGTCACCTGGCTCGAGATCGTCGCCTTCGTGCTGGCGATCGCCATGGTGGTCTGCAACATCCGCGTGAACGTGCTCGGCTGGCCGCTCGCCATCGCCAGCTCGCTGCTCTACTTCCTGCTGTTCTGGAACAGCAGGCTCTACGGCGACGCATCGCTGCAGTTCTTCTTCGCGGTCGTCGCCGGCTGGGGCTGGTGGCAATGGCTGCGCGGCACCGACGCTTCGGGCCGGGCCTTGCAGGTGCGCGGGCTGGGCAGGCGCGGCCGCTGGGTCGCCTTGGGCCTGCTCGCCATCGCCTGGCCCGCGACGGGACTCTTCCTGCGCCGCTTCACCGACACCGACGTGCCGTGGTGGGACGCGTTTCCGACCGCCGCCAGCGTCATCGGCCAGTGGCTGCTCGGCCGAAAGTATGTCGAGAACTGGCCGACCTGGACGGTCGTCAACATCGTCGGAGTCGCCTTGTTCGCCTACAAGGGACTGTGGCTGACGGTCGTGCTGTACGCGCTGTTCGCGGTGATGTCCTTGTTCGGCTGGCTCGCCTGGCGGCGATTGCTCCCAGCGAGTACCCCGGCGCCATGAACCGCGCCTTCGTCGTTGCCCTGCTCGGTGCCGAAAGCACGGGCAAGACAACGCTCGCCGAAGCGATCGGCGCGGTGCTGGTCGAGCGCGGCACCCAGGTCGCGATCGTCGGCGAAGCGCTGCGCGAGTTCTGCGTCGAGCACGGAAGAACGCCGAAGCGGGAGGAGCAGATCGCGATTGCCGGCGAGCAGACGCGCCGCATCGACGTCGCTGCCGGGGGCGCGCAGATCGTGGTGGCGGACACGACGGCCTTGATGATCGCCGTCTACAGCGACCTGGTGTTCGGTGACACCGGCCTCTACGCGCTCGCCGAAGCGGAGCAAAAGCGCTGCGATCTGACCCTTGTCACCGCTATCGACCTGCCGTGGCAGGCCGATGGCTTGCAACGCGATGGCGAACACGTGCGCGCGCCGGTCGATGCACTGATTCGCGCCGCGCTGGCGCGCGCGGGCGTGGCCTTCGACACGATTGCCGGCACCGGCCCGTCGCGTTTGCAAGCCGCGCTGGCCGCCCTCGATCGCGCCCTCGCCCTGAGACGCTAGGCCGCGGCGGCGAGCCGCACCAGCACGACGATGACGATGCCGAGCACGAGATTGATCGTCACCTCCGAGCGGATCGCGCCCAGCGCCGCCGCGGCAACCGGCCAGGCCTGGTCGGCCAGGGCGCGTTCTACGCGCCGGAACAATGTCAGCCGCACATGCGTGAACACAGCCAGCATGACGAAGAAGACTCCGACCATCACATACCAATCGAGCGGCATGTTGAAAGCCAGCCCGGCCGACGCACGCCCGCGCCACGCCAGACCGATCATTGCCGCGCCGCTCAGCAGCACGACCAGCGCGGCGAGAGTCACGGCGCCGAAGAAACGGCGCAGCACCGCATGCATCAATCGGATGCGTGCAGGCGGCTCCAGCACTTCCGCCGCTGCTGGACGCAAGCACGCCAGCATGAAGAACATGCCGCCGATCCAGACGACGACGCCGAGCAGATGGACAGCTTTCAGGGAGGCGTAGAGCACGGGAGATCTCCGATCGGCGCGGCAGAGTTCGCGCATTGTCGTTCGCCGCGCCGGGCCGAATTGCCCGGACCCCCAAACCAAGGTATCGTCCTTCGACCCACCATTTCCGGTGTTCGGAGGCAGAAGGAATGACGAAGCTGTGCTCGGTGTGTAGCACCGAAAACAGGGACGAGGCCCAGTTCTGTCGCTCCTGCGGCACGGCATTTCCGCCGCCCGCCGCGCCGAGTGAGGAAGAAGCACGGCTCGCTGAAGGCATCGCCTGCGACGAGTGCAACTTCCAGAACAAGCCGGGCGTTCGCTATTGCGCCAACTGCGGCGTCAGCCTGCTCGGCACGGTGATCGTTCCGCGCTCGCGCTCCGCAGCCTTGCCGGCCGAGCCCTTCACGAGTCCGCCTCCGATCAGCTATCCCTCGTATGCGCCGGTCGCGCCCTATCCACCGCCGCCGCTGTCGTCGCCGAGCTATCCGCCGGTGGCCGCCACGACCGGCTACGGCTCGGCCCCGCCGCCGGGCTATCCGCCCGCCTACGACGATCCGCTGGCAGCGCCCGACCTGCCCGACCCCGCCGCCGAGATCGCTGCCATCCGCAGGCGCGACGCCAATGTCGACGACACCCCCACACGGCCACCAGCCGCGCCCGTAGCGGCAAGCAAGGCTCCGAACCGAGCGCCGCTGGTCGTCGGCCTGGCTGTTGTCGTCCTCCTTGCCGCCGCCGGGGCTGCCTGGTGGTTCATGAAGACATCTTCCGGCCCGCGTCCCGACGCCAACGCCGCTTCGGCGCCGGCACCGATGGCCGAGCCAGCACCCGCGACGGTCGAGCCCCCGGCCTCTGCCGTTGCCGCAGAGCCTGTGCCCGCAGCCTCTGCGCCGGAGGTCGTGGCTGCGCCGCCCGAGCCGTCGCCGGCGGCCGCAGCACTGCCGCCAGCGGCCATGCCGGCAGCGGAGTCCGCTTCGCCGCCCGTGGTCAACGCCGACGCGCAACGGATCGCTGTCGAGCGACGGCAGAAAGCGGCGCGCGACAGGGCCGATCGCGAAGCCAAGGCCAAGGCGCTGGCCGAACAGCAGCAACAGCAAGCGGCTGCCGCGGCTCGGTTCGAGCAGGAGGCGGCACGGCGCCGTGCAGAAGAAGCACAGCGCGCTGCTCGCCCGGTACCGGTCGCTCCTCCGCCACAGGCGCCCGCCCCGGTGCAGGCACGCGGCGTGCGCGAGATCTGCGCCGGACGCGGCACGATCGCGGAGTCGATCTGCCGGTCGCGCGAATGCGGTTCGCCTGAGCACGTGAACGAAGCGGTCTGCAAGCAGCAAAAAGAGATCGAAGACCGCCACCGCAACTAGAACCGAGGGCCGAGGCAGCGTCCTGAACAATTGCCCGAGCCGATTCGCACGAGGAGAGCGCATGTCGACCGACCCGGTGCAAACCGCCGCCCTGCCCGCCGGGATGTCGGCCAACGCCTTCTCGAGCCTGTACCAGGCGGTGAACGGCTTGCGCAACCGGCGAGCGCTGGTAGCGCTCATCGCCTGCACGGTCGGCGGCGTCCTCGTCGCCGGCCTGCTGCTGGCCATGGCGGGAACGCTCGGCATGTTTGCCGGGGTGCTCGCCTTCCTGGTCTACGTGATCGCACTGGGTACCGGCGTGAACGCTGCCGGACTGCTGCAGATGGACCACGCACGCGGCATCTCGCCGCGCAGCACGGTCGACGCGCTCGTCTACGGGCTGATGTGCA
>JBDTNU010000406.1:0-4102 GCA_039933535.1 Caldimonas sp.
TCTTCCTTGCCGTCGAGCACGGCGACACGCTCGCCGGCACGCAGCTGGTCGATCGACTTGCCCGAAAGCTTGCCGTAGCCAGGGAACTTGCGCACGGCATAGTTCACGTCGCCGTTGCTGGCGCGATAGCCGAAGCCCTTCTTCTCGAGCGTGGCGATCATCTCGAGCATCTGCGGCACGTACTGCGTCGCGCGCGGCTCGTGGGTGGGCTGCTCGATGCCGAGCTGCTCGGCATCCTCGTGCATGGCAGTGATCATCTCCTCGGTCAAGGCGCGAATCGAGATGCCGCGCTCGAGCGCGCGCTTGATGATCTTGTCGTCGACGTCGGTGACGTTGCGGACGTAGGTGACGCGATATCCGATCGTTTTCATCCACCGCTGGGCGATGTCGAAAGCCATCATGAAGCGCGCGTGCCCCATGTGGGAATGGTCGTAGATCGTGATGCCGCAGACGTAGAGCCGGACGTGGCCCGGTTCGATCGGCACGAAGGCCTCGGTCGCCCGCGACAGGGTGTTATGGATTCGGAGTGTCATGGGCCGGAACCGGCGCGCGACGGCGCCGCTGAGAGGCGTCGCGACGCATGCGTGCCCTACAATCGAATCAGTATAGCGGCCCTCTTCTGCGCCCTTCGCAGGCTCGGGGCAACGTGCACAGCGAGGCGCCATCCGCCTTCCATCAGTCGATGCATTTCCGAGCGCTCGCCGCATTCACCGCCCTTCTTTGCTTCCTTTTGCTGGCGTCCGCGGGCGTGGCCCATGCGGCGCTTGCCGAGGAGCTGAGCGAAGTGACGCGGCTGCATCACGCGGGCCAATCTGCGGCCGCCCTCGAGCGTGCCGACAAGTACCTCGCCGGCAAGCCGAAAGACGCCCAAATGCGCTTCCTGAAGTCGGTCGTGCTCGCGGATTCGGGCCGCAGCGCGGAGTCGGCAGCCCTGCTGCAACAGCTATCGCAGGACTACCCGGAGCTCGCCGAGCCGCACAACAACCTCGCTGCGATTCACGCTGCGTCGGGCGAATACGGCAAGGCCCGCGCCGAGCTGGAAGAATCGCTGCGCCTGAATCCTGGCTACGCGACAGCTCAGGAAAATCTCGGCGACGTCTATGCCATGCTCGCCGGCCAGGCGTACACGAAAGCGCTCAAGCTCGAGCCGAGCAACAGCGGACTGCCGCGCAAGCTCGAGCTGGTACGCCAGCTCTCTGCGCCAGTGGCCGGCAAGAGTGCGGCCAGCGCGCCGGCGAGTGTCACCTTGAAACCTTGATCCCGGAGAGACACCATGAAGAAACTCATTTCCCGCACCCTGATGGCCCTGCTTGCCGCTCTCTCGCTCGCTGCCGCTGCGCCTGCCCTGGCGCAGAAGGTCAAGCTGGTCACCTCGGAAGGCGACATCGTCCTGGAGCTCGACGCGGCCAAGGCGCCGAAGACGGTCGAGAATTTCCTGCAGTACGTGAAGGCCGGCCACTACAACGGCACGGTGTTCCATCGCGTGATTCCCAATTTCATGATCCAGGGCGGCGGCATGACCCCCGACCTGAAGGAAAAATCGACCCGTCCGCCGATCGGGCTCGAGAGCAAGAACGGTCTTGCCAATCAGCGCGGGACCGTCGCCATGGCGCGGACCAACGATCCGAACTCCGCGACGGCGCAGTTCTTCATCAACGTCAAGGACAATGACTTCCTGAACCAGCCGCAGTCGCGCGACGGCAATGGCTATGCTGTCTTCGGCAAGGTCATAGAAGGCATGGACGTGGTCGACAAGATCCGCGTCGTTTCGACCGGCCCGGGCGACGTGCCCGTGACGCCGGTGATCATCAAAAAAGCAACCGTGGAGAAGTGAGATGACCAAGATAGTGGACCTGGACACGAGCCATGGAACGATCCGCCTCGAGCTCGACGACGAGAAGGCGCCGGTCACGGTGAAGAACTTCATCACCAACGTCGAGAACGGCCATTACGACGGCACGGTGTTTCACCGCGTCATCAAGGGCTTCATGGTGCAAGGCGGCGGCTTCGAGCCCGGCATGCAGCAAAAGCCGACCGGCAACACGATCCAGAACGAGGCGTCGAACGGCTTGAAGAACGATCGCTATACCGTGGCGATGGCGCGCACCTCCGATCCCCATTCGGCAACGGCGCAGTTCTTCATCAACGGCGCCGACAACGAGTTCCTGAACTTCAAATCCGAAACGCAGTCCGGCTGGGGTTATGCAGTGTTCGGCAAGGTCGTCAGGGGCAGCGAGATCGTCGACGCGATCGAACAGGTGCGCACGGGCAACCGCGGAGGCCACGGCGACGTGCCGCTCGAAGACGTGAGCATCACGCGCGCGACGGTCGTTTCCTGATCCCACGGTGTGGCAGCGCGAACGGAGCCCGCCATCGCGCTGCCGCTCCCCGAGGCGACGCCGACCTTTGCTGCGCCTGCCGATTGGTGGGCCATAGACTTCATCAGCGACCTGCATCTCGCGGCAAGTTCGCCGCGCACTTTCGACGCCTGGGCTTCGCACCTGCGCCACACGCGGGCCGACGCGGTCTTCATCCTCGGCGACCTGTTCGAGGTCTGGGTCGGCGATGACCTGGCCGAGCATGGTTTCGAGGCGCGCTGCGTCGAGGTGCTGAGCGAAGCCGCTGTGAAGAAGGCAATCGCCTTCATGGCCGGCAATCGCGATTTCCTCGTGGGCGACGCGATGCTGGAGAAGAGCGGCGTGATCCGCCTGCGCGACCCGACGCTCATTGCTGCATTCGAAAGCCAGGTGCTGGTCTCGCATGGCGACGCGCTCTGTCTCGATGACATCGCCTACCAGCGCTACCGCGGCGTCGTCCGCCATCCCGCTTTCCAGCGTAGCTTCCTGGCGCTGCCCCTGCCCTGGCGCCGCGCGCTCGGGCGTGCCGCGCGCCGGCGCAGCGAATCCGTGCAGCCGTCGCGTGGGCGCAGGCTCATCGATGTCGATGCGAGCGCATCCCGCGGCTGGTTGCAAGCGGCTGACGCGCCGGTCCTCGTCCATGGCCACACCCACGCACCGGCAAGCCACGAACTGGCGCCCGGCCAGGTCCGCCACGTGTTGAGCGATTGGGATCTCGATGGCGACGACGGGCCGCGGGCCGAAGTCTTGCGCTGGAGCGCCGAAGGCTTTGCGCGCATAGCTCCGGAGTCGGCCAGCGCAGCGATCGCGTCATGAGCGGTTGGCTGCAACGCTGGCGGCGCAAGCGCGCGCTCGAGCGGCGGCCCATTCCGGACCCGCTCTGGCGCCTGACACTGGTGCGCTTTCCCTTTCTGGCCCGGCGCAGCGCGGCCGACCTCGAAGCCTTGCGAGAAATGGCGACGCTCTTTCTCGCCGAGAAGGAGTTTTCCGGGGCGCACGGTCTCGAGGTGAGCGACGAGATGGCCGTGGCGATCGCTGCGCAGGCCTGCCTGCCCGCGCTCAAGCTCGGCCTCGACTGCCTGAATCGCTTCGTCGGCATCGTCGTCCACGAAGACGCGGTCGTCGCGCGGCGCGAAGTCGAAGATGACGATGGCATCGTCCACGCCTACGACGAAGAGCTCGCCGGAGAGGCGATGAGCGGCGGTCCGGTGATGCTGGCGTGGCGCGACGTCGACGAGGCCGGCGACTCCGCTGAAGACGGCTACAACGTGGTCGTGCACGAGTTCGTGCACGTCATCGACATGCGCGCCGGCGTGACTGCCGGCCTCGAGACCGTCAACCCGGAGAGCGAGCGCGGCATCTGGCTGTACGCACTGGCCGACGAGTACGAGCAGTTCGCCGACAGGGTCGAGCGCGAGGAAGAAACCTTTCTCGATCCCTATGGCGCCGAGGCGCTCGAAGAGTTTTTCGCGGTTGCGGCCGAGGCCTTCTTCGTCGCGCCGGTTGAGTTCAAGGCCGAGCAGTCGCGCGCCTACGACCTGCTCCGAGCGTTCTTCCGGCAGGACCCGGTCTCAGTACAAGGTTGAAGGGGGCCCCGCGGGCCCCCTTCGCTCACCTGGTCCTGCAAAGACCTAGGCCGTTGCCGGCTCGGCCTTCGGCTTGTCGCTCTTCTTGAGCGGTTGGATGTCGAGCGTCGGCTTGCCATCGGCATCGACATCGACGGTCAGGCGACCGCCATCGACGAG
>JBDTNU010000407.1:0-4094 GCA_039933535.1 Caldimonas sp.
GGGTGCGGCTCGAGCAGGCCGAGTTGCCCACCGGCATCGTCGTGCCGCAACAGGCAGTGCAGCGCGGTTCGACCGGCGACAGCGTGATGGTGGTGGGCGGCGATGGAAAGGTTGCGCCCCGGCCGGTCAGGGTCGGCACCGCGCAGGGCGGCCAGTGGGTCATCCTCGACGGCCTGAAACCGGGCGAGATGGTGATGGTCGACGGCTTCCAGAAGCTGCGCGGCAACGCGCCAGTCAAGCCGGTGCCGTGGCAGCCAGCCGCATCCGCGGCCAGCGCGCCCGCAGCGAGCGGCCCGGTGGCGGCGGCAAGCGCCGCGGCTCCCGCTTCCCGCTGAGCCGAGCCGATGGCGCAGTTTTTCATCGACCGGCCCATCTTCGCGTGGGTCATCGCGTTCTTCATCCTCGTTCTCGGCGGCGTCTCGGTCAAGCAGTTGCCGGTCGCTCAGTACCCGACCGTCGCGCCGCCCTCGATCGTGCTCACCGCGGTCTATCCGGGCGCCTCGGCGCAGACGCTCGAAGACAGCGTCATCAGCGTCATCGAGCAGGAGATGAATGGCTCGCCGGGCCTCATCTACTTCGAGTCGGTGAGCCAGTCGAACGGCGTCGGCTCGATCACCATGACCTTCGAGACCGGCACCAGCCCCGATCTCGCCCAGGTCGACGTGCAGAACCGCCTGTCGCGCGCCGCGCCGCGCCTGCCCGCGGCGGTGACGCAGCAAGGGGTTCGCGTCGACAAGGCGCGCTCCAACTTCCTGCTCTTCACGATCCTGTCGTCGAGCAACGGCGCGCTCGACCCCATCGCCCTCGGCGACTACGCCTCGCGCACGGTGCTGCCCGAGATCCAGCGCATACCCGGCGTCGGCCAGGCGCAGCTGTTCGGCACCGAGCGCTCGATGCGGATCTGGGTCGACCCGGCCAAGCTGGTCGGCTTCAACCTCTCGACCAACGACGTCGTCGCCGCGATCCGGGCGCAGAACGCGCAGGTCTCGTCGGGCACGCTCGGCGACCTGCCGATCGCGGCTGGCCAGCCGATCAGCGCGACGGTCGTCGTCGCCGGCCAGCTGACGACGGTCGATCAGTTCGGCAACATCGTCCTGCGCGCCAACACCGACGGCTCGACGGTGCGCCTGAAGGACGTCGCCCGGATCGAGATCGGCGGCCAGAACTACGGCACCTCGGCGCGCCTGAACGGCAAGCCGTCGACCGGCATCGGCGTCCAGCTCTCGCCGACCGGCAACGCGCTCGCGACCGCGCAGCTGGTCAAGAACCGGATGGTCGAGCTGGCGCGCTACTTCCCGCCCGGCGTCAAGTACGACATTCCGTACGACAGCTCCAAGTTCATCAGCATCTCGATCCGCCAGGTCGTCGAGACGCTGGTCGAGGCGGTGATCCTCGTCTTCCTGGTGATGTACCTGTTCCTGCAGAGCCTGCGCTACACGCTGATCCCGACCATCGTGGTGCCGGTGGCGCTGTTCGGCGCCTTCGGCATCATGAATGTGTTCGGCTACTCGATCAACGTGCTGACCATGTTCGCGATGGTGCTCGCGGTCGGCATCCTGGTAGACGATGCGATCGTCGTCATCGAGAACGTCGAGCGCATCATGAGCGAGGAGGGACTCTCGCCGCGCGACGCGACCAAGAAGGCGATGGGCCAGATCACGGCGGCGCTGGTCGGCATCAGCGTCACCCTGGTCTCGGTGTTCCTGCCGATGGCCTTCTTCTCGGGCTCGGTCGGCAACATCTATCGCCAGTTCTCGCTGGTCATGGTGAGCGCCATGCTGTTCTCGGTGTTTCTCGCGCTGTCGCTCACGCCGGCACTCTGCGCCACCTTTCTCAAGCCGGTCGAGGCCGGTCACAAGCAGGAAAAGCGCGGTCCTTTCGGCTGGTTCAACCGCGGCTTCAAGGCGACGACGCACGGCTACGAAGGCTGGGTCGCGAAGATCCTTCGCCGCACCGGCCGCTTCCTGGTGATCTTCGCCCTGATCGTCGCCGTCGTCTTCGTCATGTTCACGCGCATGCCGGCGTCGTTCCTGCCGACCGAGGACCAGGGCTACCTGATCGCCAACGTGCAGCTGCCGCCGGGGGCGACGCAGGCTCGCACGCTCGCCGTCATGCAGCAGGCCGAGAGCTTCTTCCTCAGCCAGCCCGAGGTCGACAAGATGGTGAGCGTGCTCGGCTTCTCGTTCTCGGGCAGCGGCCAGAACGCGGCGCTGGCCTTCGTGCCGCTCAAGCCCTGGGACGAGCGCAAGGGCGCGGCGCATTCCGCGCAGGCGCTCGCCGGACGCGCGTTCGGTGCGCTTTCGGGCGTGCGCGACGCCTTCATCTTTGCCCTCGTGCCGCCGGCCATTCCCGAGCTCGGCACGGCGACCGGCTTCGACTTTCGCCTCGAGGACCGCGGCAGCAACGGCCACAACGCGCTGGTCGCGGCGCGCAACCAGCTGCTCGGCATGGCGGCGCAAAGCAAGGTGCTGGCGGGGGTGCGGCCGAACGGCCTTGAAGATGCGCCCCAGCTCCAGCTCGACATCGACCGTGACCGCGCCAGCGCGCTCGGCGTCTCCTTCGACAACATCAACGCCGTGCTGTCGACGGCGCTCGGCTCGGCCTACGTCAACGACTTTCCGAACGCCGGCCGGCTGCAGCGCGTCGTCGTGCAGGCCGACGCGCCGGATCGCATGGACCCCGACGACCTGCTGCGCCTGAACGTCATCAACAACCAGGGCAAGCCGGTGCCGATGTCGGCGCTGGCGACGACGCGCTGGGTCACCGGGCCGATCCAGACGATCCGCTACAACGGCTATCCGGCGATGCGCCTGGCCGGCGACGCCGCGCCGGGCTACTCGACCGGCGACGCGATGGACGAGATGGAAAAGCTCGCCGGGCAGTTGCCCGCGGGCTTTGCCTACGAGTGGACCGGCCAGTCGCGAGAGGAGCGGCTCTCCGGCTCGACCGCGACCCTCTTGCTCGGCTTCTCGCTGCTCGCCGTCTTCCTCTGCCTTTCGGCGCTCTACGAAAGCTGGTCGATCCCGTTCGCCGTGGTGCTCGCGGTGCCGCTCGGCGTGCTCGGCGCGGTGCTCGGTGCGACCTTTCGCGACATGCCGAACGACGTGTTCTTCAAGGTCGGCCTGATCACCGTCATCGGCCTGTCGGCGAAGAACGCGATCCTGATCATCGAGTTCGCCAAGGACCTGCATGCCGAAGGCAAGGACCTGATCGAGGCGACGCTCGAGGCGGTGCACCTGCGCTTCCGGCCGATCCTGATGACGTCGATCGCGTTCATCCTCGGCGTGCTGCCGCTCGTCGTCTCGTCGGGCGCGGGCTCGGCCAGCCAGCGCGCGATCGGCACCGGCGTGATGGGCGGCATGTTCACGGCGACCTTCCTCGCGATCTTCTTCGTGCCGGTCTTCTTCGTCGTCGTGCGTCGCGTCTTCAAGGGTGGCGGCGTGCGGGGCGGGGCGAAGCAAGCCGGTCCGGCGGCGCCGGTGCCCGCACCCTCGGAGGGCGGCCATGTCTGATCGCCCACTGTCGAGGCTCGCCTTCGCTTCGCTGCTCGCGCTCGGCGGCTGCTCCTCGATGATTCCGCGCTACGAGCGACCGGCAGCGCCGATCCCGGCGAGCTACGCGCCGGAGACGACACCGGCAGCGAGCGCCGGAAGCGTGGCCGCGGCCGATCTCGAATGGATGCGCTTCTTTGCCGACCCGCGCCTGCGCCGCCTGATCGAGATCGCGCTCGTCAACAACCGCGACCTGCGCGTCGCCGTGCTCAACATCGAGCAGACGCGCGCGCTCTACGACGTGCGTCGCGCCGACCAGTTGCCGAGCGTCGGCGCGGGCGGCACCGTGGCACGCCAACCCGGTACGGGCGGCAAGCTCGCCAACACCTACGCGGTGGGCCTGGCCGTCACCGGCTACGAGCTCGACCTGTTCGGGCGCGTCCACGACCTGAGCGAGGCCGCACTCGATCAATACCTCGCCACCGCCGAGACGAGGAAGGCCGTGCAGATCAGCCTTGTCGGCTCGGTCGCGACCGCCTACCTTGCGTTGCTTGCCGACGACGAGCTGCTCGCCGTGACGCGGCAGACGCTGGCCACGCGCGA
>JBDTNU010000408.1:0-4092 GCA_039933535.1 Caldimonas sp.
CGATCCAGGTGTCGTGCCCGATGGTGATGCCCAGCGACTCGCGCCAGTCGAAGAACTCCTGATTGTCCTCGGCGCCATCGAAATACCACGACGAGCGATAGGTGAAGTGGTGCAACGAGGCCAGCTGCATGGGGTGCCGGCTCGCATAGATGCGCACATGCGCGGCGATGTTGGAGAATTTGCCGATCTTGGCGTAGGCGATCTGCGTGTTCTCGACGCAATAGGAATAATCGCCCAGCGTCGCATTCGACACATGGCAGCCCGCCCCGACCTCGGTGTACTTGCCGAGCTCAGAGTGTTTGACCGTCGCCGTCGGGTCGATCCAAGGCGTCTCGCTCAGCCGGCTCATGCGGCGAGCCGCACGGCAAATTGCGAGACGTCGACGATCCGGCTTGCGACGTCGGCCCGCACGTCGTCGTCATGGAAGATGCCGAGCATCGCGGTGCCGGCGCGCTTTTTCTCGGCGATCATCTCGACCACGACGCCGCGATTGGTGGCGTCGAGCGAAGCCGTAGGCTCGTCGAGCAGCAGCACCGGATGGTCGGTAATGAACCCGCGCGCGATGTTGACGCGCTGCTGCTCGCCGCCCGAAAACGTCGCCGGCGGCAGCGACCACAGCCGCTCCGGCAGGTTGAGACGCGCCAGCAATGTCTGGGCGCGGCCGCGCGCCTCATCGCGCGAGACGCCGCGGGCGACCAGAGGTTCCGCGACCACGTCGAGCGCCGTGACGCGCGGCACCGTCCGGAGGAACTGGCTCACATAGCCGATGACGTCCCGGCGCAGTTCCAGCGTCTCGCGCGGCGACGCCGTGGCCAGATCGACCATCACGCCGTCGCGGGCGAGCAGGATCGCGCCGGAGTCGACACCGTAATTGCCGTAGACCATCTTGAGGATCGAGCTCTTGCCGACGCCCGACGGCCCGCCGAGCACGACGCATTCGCCTGCCGAGACGTCAAAGCTCACATTCGTCACCACCGGCAGCACCACGCCGTCGCGCAGATGCATCGTGAAGGTCTTGGCCACATCGCGGACCGAAAGCAGCGCCATCATCACACCTGCAAAATCGAGCTGACGAGCAATTGCGTATAGGGCTCGCGCGGATCGTCGAGCACGCGATCGGTGAGCCCGGCTTCGATCACCCGGCCGTCCTTCATAACCATCATGCGGTGCGACAACAGCCGCGCCACCGCCAGATCGTGCGTAACGATCACCGCCGCGAGGCCAAGATCGCTGACGAGACCGCGCAGCAAATCGAGCAACCTCGCCTGCACCGAGACATCGAGTCCGCCCGTCGGCTCGTCCATGAACACCAGTCGCGGCGAGGTCACCAGATTGCGGGCGATCTGCAGCCGCTGCCGCATGCCGCCCGAGAAGGCGCGCGGCTCGTCGTCGATGCGGTCGGCCGAAATCTCGACCCGGCCCAGCCAGTCAAGCGCTGTCGAGCGGATGTGGCCATAGTGCCGATCGCCCACCGCCATCAGCCGTTCGCCGACATTGGCGCCGGCACTGACGGTCATGCGCAGGCCATCGGCGGGGTTCTGGTGCACAAAGCCCCAGTCGGTGCGCATCAGGAAGCGCCGCTCGGCCTCGCTGAGGTCGTAGAGATTGCGGAACTGCCCGTCGCGCATCCGGTATTCGGCGCGGCCCGAACTCGGCTCCAGCGCCGTCGACAGCACATTGAGCAATGTCGTCTTGCCTGAGCCGGATTCACCGACCACGGCCAGCACTTCGCCTGGCCAGAGCTCGAAGCTCACATCGGCGCAGCCGAGGCGCTCGCCATAGTAGCGCGTCAGGTCGGCGACTCGAAGCAGCGGCTCGTCGCTCATTCTGCAGCCTCCAGGGCGTGGCCGGCGAGCTTGCCACGATGGCCCTCCGCCCGGCGCTCCTCGCAATTGTCGGTGTCGGAACAAACGAACATGTGCCCGCCGCGATCGTCGAGGATGACCTCGTCGAGATAGACGCCGGTGGCGCCGCAAAGTGCGCACGGCTCCTCGAAATGCTGGACTTCGAACGGGTGGTCCTCGAAGTCGAGGCTCACCACCTCGGTGTAGGGTGGTAACGCGTAGATGCGTTTTTCACGACCGGCGCCGAACAGCTGCAGCGCCTCCGACATATGCATCTTCGGATTGTCGAATTTCGGCGTCGGCGATGGATCCATCACATAACGGCCTTCGACCTTGACCGGATAAGCGTAGGTCGTGGCGATGCGACCGTGCTTGGCGATATCCTCGTAGAGCTTCACATGCATCAGGCCGTATTCCTCGAGCGCATGCATCTTGCGCGTCTCGGTCTCGCGCGGCTCGAGGAAGCGCAGCGGCTCGGGGATCGGCACCTGATAGACGATGGTCTGGCCCTCGCGCAGCGTCTTTTCCGGAATGCGGTGCCGGGTCTGGATGATCGTCGCATCGGCAGTGTGCGTGGTCGTCGCCACCGCTGCGACTTTGGCGAAGAAGGCCCGGATCGAAACCGCATTGGTGGTGTCGTCGGCGCCCTGGTCGATCACCTTCAGAACATCGTCCTGTCCGATGATCGAGGCGGTGACCTGCACGCCGCCTGTGCCCCAGCCGTAGGGCATCGGCATTTCGCGCGAAGCGAACGGCACCTGGTAACCCGGGATGGCGACGGCCTTGAGGATGGCGCGCCGGATCATCCGCTTGGTCTGTTCGTCGAGGTAAGCAAAATTATAGGTGGCGATGTTCATTCGGCGGCCTCCTTCATCGCGTCCTCGCGGTTGGCCGAGAGCCCCGACTCGGGGTCGCTCGCTCCAGCCCGCAACGAAGCGGCGTCGTGCTCGGCGCGCATCTCGCGCAGCAGACCGAGATCGCCCTGGAAATCGACATAGTGCGGCAGCTTCAGATGCTCGACGAAGCCGGTCGACTGCACATTGTCAGAATGCGAGATGACGAATTCCTCGTCCTGGGCCGGATGATTCACGTCCTCGCCCAGCTCGCGGGCGCGCAGCGAGCGGTCGCACAGCGACATCGCCATCGCCTTGCGCTCTGCCTGGCCGAAGGCGAGGCCGTAGCCGCGGGTGAACTGCGGCGGCACCTTCTGGCTGCCCTTGAACTTGGTGACCATCTGGCATTCGGTGACGCGGATGCGGCCGAGCGACACGGCAAAGCCGAGCTCCGGAACGTCGAATTCGACCTCGACTTCGCCGATGCGGATTTCGCCGACGAACGGATGCGAGCGGCCATAGCCGCGTTGCGTCGAATAGCCGAGAGCGAGCAGGAAGCCTTCGTCGCCGCGTGCCAGCGCCTGCAGCCGAAGGTCGCGGTTCATCGGGAATTCGAGCGGCTCGCGCGTGAGGTCGCCGATCTCGCCGGGCTCACCCGTCGCATCGGGTTCGATGAGGCCCTGGTGGCCGAGCAAATCGGTGACGCGTGGCGCGTCCTCCAGCTCCGTCTCGCGCGTCGGCGCGGCCGGTACATCGGCGCCCTCGGCGAGCGCCGGGTCGAGCAGGCGGTGCGTATAGTCGAAGGTCGGGCCCAGCATTTGCCCGCCCGGCAGATCCTTGAATGTTGCCGAGATGCGGCGCTCGATCAGCATCTCGCCGGTCTCGATCGGCCGCGAGAAACCAAAGCGCGGCAGCGTCGTGCGATAGGCCCGCACGAGGAAGATCGCCTCGATCAGATCGCCGCGCGCCTGTACGATCGCAAGCGCCGCCAGTTCCTTGTCGTAAAGCGAGCCCTCGCCCATCGCGCGATCGACCGCGAGCCCGAGTTGCTCGACGATCTGGTCGAGGCGCAACGCTGGAACCGACCGGTCGCCGCGCCGCCGGTCGGCAAGCAAGGCGTGGGCATTGGCGATAGCGGCTTCGCCGCCTTTGACCGCGACATACATCTCAGCCCTCCGTAATCCGGGTGGTGCGCGGCAGTCCGAGCATATGGCCGTTTGCGACAAGCAGCAGGTCAACGCCGCGCGGGAACGGAGCCCGATTGGCCCTCCATTGCGCGATGAAGTCGTCGGGCAGACCCGCCGGCGCAATCGTGCGGCTGTCTTTGATGCCGGGGCCGCGCAGGGTTAGCGCGCGACCACCGTCGAGCGCCGGCAGTGTCACCGCAACCGTCGTCGAGCGATCGGGATATTCGT
>JBDTNU010000409.1:0-4089 GCA_039933535.1 Caldimonas sp.
AGGTGCGTCGCCAGTTCCGCGACATCAAGGGCATCATGGAAGGCACCGCCAAGCCGGAGTACGGCGTGGCGGTCGACATGCTGACCAAGGCGGCGATCAAGGAAATGATGATCCCGTCGCTGCTGCCGGTGGTCGTGCCGGTCATCGTCGGCCTGCTGCTAGGCCCGGCCGCGCTCGGCGGTTTGCTGATGGGCACGATCGTCACCGGCCTGTTCGTCGCGATCTCGATGTGCACCGGCGGCGGCGCCTGGGACAACGCCAAGAAGTACATCGAAGACGGGCACTTCGGTGGCAAGGGCAGCGAGGCCCACAAGGCGGCCGTCACCGGCGACACGGTCGGCGATCCCTACAAGGACACAGCCGGCCCGGCAGTGAACCCGCTGATCAAGATCATCAACATCGTCGCCCTGCTGATCGTGCCGCTGCTGCCGATGGCGACGGCCTCGACGGCCACCATCATGCACACGATGCCTGCCGCCGTCGTGGCGCCTGCCGTCGTTCCGGCCAGCGATGCGACTTCGGCGATGACCCTGGCCGTCCCGGCCCCCGCCGCGAGCGCGGCTTCGAACTGAGCTTGTTCGCTCGGGGCGTGGAAAGGCCGGCGCGAGCTGGCCTTTTTTTCGTTTCGCAGGAATAAATGGCCACGCCGATCCGTCCATGTCGAGTTCGTCGACAACCTTCGAAAGGCACCCATGAAAGCTCGTCTCCTGACCGCCCTGCTCCTTTGCCTCTCCGCGGCGCTCGCGCACGCGGAACCGCCAGCGAAGATGTCCGGCGGAATGCTCGTCAGCAGCAACGGAATGACGCTCTACACCTTCGACCGCGACGCCGCCGGAAGCGGAAAGAGCGCCTGCAACGGCCCCTGCGCCGCGCTCTGGCCGCCGGCAATGGCTGCCGCCGATGCCAAGCCCGAAGGCGACTTCAGCGTCGTCACGCGCGACGATGGCGCCAGGCAATGGGCCTACAAGAACAAGCCGATCTACCTGTATTCCGCCGACAAGAAGGCCGGCGACATGACCGGCGACAACTTCAAGGACGTGTGGCACGTCGTCAAGTAGCCGGGAGCCGCACCGGCGTACGGCGCGAGCCCTGATCGCCCATGCGCGCCGAGGACGAGGCCGCGATCGTTGCCTGCATCCCCAGCCTGCGCCGCTACGCGCGTGGGCTGACCGCCGATCGCGACCGAGCCGACGACCTGGTGCAGGACACACTCGAGCGCGCCTGGCGCAGCTTCTCGATGTGGCGCCAGCGTGGCGAGGTGCGGGCATGGCTGTTCGGCATCCTGCACAACCGCTTTGTCGACCGGCTGCGCGCCCAGGGCGCACGGCCCGAGAGCAGCGCCGGCGACGACCTGCCCGAGTCGCCGGTGCGAGCCGCCCAGGACGATCACCTCGAATTGCGCGACCTCGAGCGGGCGTTGCAGCGGCTGGCGCCGGAGCAGCGCGAGGTGCTGCTGCTGGTGGGCGTGGAGGACTTGGGCTACGCCGAGGTGGCGCGCGTGGTTGGCGTGCCGATCGGCACGGTGATGTCGCGGCTCTCGCGCGCCCGCGCTCGGCTGCGGAGAGAACTCCAGGCCGGCGGCGAGGCAGCTGCGACGGTGCGCCTGCAACTGGTGAAATGAAGTGAACGAATCGCGTCCGCCCGATTCCCTGCCGCCCGACTCGGGAAACATCGGCACCTCGGTCGGCGAGGCCGAGCTGCATGCCTATGCAGACGGCGAGTTGCCGGCAACGCGGCGCGAGGCGATCGAGGCCTTTCTTGCCGGTCATGACCCGGCACGGCGTCGCGTCGACGACTGGCAGCGGCAGAAGGAAGGACTCGGCGCCCTGCTCGACCCGGTGCTGGCCGAGCCCCTGCCGGCGCGCCTGCCGCTGCAGCCGTCGAGTCGTTCGCTGCCGTGGCGTGCGCTCGCCGCCGGGCTGGTGATCAGCGCCGCCAGCGCCGGCGCCGCGTGGACGGCGCGTGGCTTCGTGGAGGCGAGCGCGGTGCGAGCCGCTGCCGCCGGAACCGCGGCGGCGTTCGAGCCGCTTTCCGGATTTGCACGCCGGGCCGCGGTCGCCCACGCGGTATACACGCCGGAGGTGCGCCGACCGGTCGAGGTCGGCGCCGAGCAGGAGCAGGCGCTCGTCACCTGGTTGACGCGTCGAATCGGCAGCCCGGTGAAGGCGCCCGCCCTGGGCCCACTCGGCTATGAGCTGATCGGCGGACGCCTGCTGCCCGGCGAGAGCGGCCCGGTCGCCCAGTTCATGTACGGCGCGACCGACCGACCTCGCCTCACGCTCTACATCACGGCCGACGCGCCGAGCCAGGAAGTCGCGTTCCGTTTCGGCCAGCAGGGAAAGATCAACGTCTTCTACTGGGTGGAAGGGCGCTTCGGCTACGCGCTCTCGGCGGAATCGGGCAAGGCCGAGCTAGCGAAGGTGGCCGAAGAGGTGTACCGCCAGCTCAAGCCGGGCTGAGCGCGCTCGGTCTCGGCCGCAGGCGCACCGAACGACTCCGATACTAGGGAAGCGTGGCCGGGCTCGAGAACGGCTGCGCCGCGTCGACGACGAACATCACCAGCGAACGCAAGTCGACCGCGCCGCTGCTCGACACCTGCATCGCCATGCCGGCGCCGTGGCCTGCTTCGGGCTGTCCGGCCTTGACGACCATCGTTCCGTGGGCACCGCGGATGCTCTGCTCGCCGCTCAGCACGAAAAATGCCTCCGACCCCGGGTGCGAGTGGATCGCCGTCACGCTGCCCTGCGGCCCGCTGGCCTCGTTGATGCGCAGCAGGTATTGCCGAGCAGCGACGCGCGCAATGGGGCCGACCTCGGCGACCCTGACGCCGCCGGAAGTCGCGCCGCCCGACGCCCCCAAGGTGAACAGCCAGACCTTGCCGGCCGATTCGGCTACCAGCGACCAGGGGCCTGCGACGGCCCTCGCGCTCTCGCTCGTCGGAAAGTTCTCGATCCGCCAAAACAGCTCGCCTGCCGGCAGCTCCGCCACCTTTCTTTCGGCGAGCGGCTTGATGACGAGCGCCTGAGACTGTGCAAGGGCTGCGCCGGCCAGGAACCACAGTCCGAGCGTCAGCACGGCAACGCTCCGCGAAAATGACACGTTCATCTTTCAGCCTCCCAGGTTGCGGATGCGCGAACAGCACACCCCGTCAAAGGTGAAAGCGCAAACAGGGCGCAAATCCCGACAAGCCATTGGCGAAGCGCGTTGACGAACCCCTGCTCGACGCCTCCGTGCCGTTCTCGAGCCGCGAGGTCCTACGTCGCTGCTTCTGCCTGCGCTGCCCTGACCTCCACCCTCACCTGCTCCGTCAGCTCCGCCTTCAGGTCGCTGAACGCCGGCGTGGTCTTGATGGAGTAGTGACGCGGATGCGCAATGGCCACCGGCCTGTCGAGCTTGATTCGGCCCGGCCGAGCGCTCATCACCACGACGCGCGAGCCCATGAAGACGGCCTCGTCGATGTCGTGAGTGACGAACAGGACGGTCTTCCGCTCGGCCTCCCAGATGCCGAGCAGCAGCTCCTGCATCAGCTCACGGGTCTGGTGGTCGAGCGCGCCGAAAGGCTCGTCCATGAGCAGGATGCGGGGCCCGTTGGCAAGCGCCCGGGCGATCGCCGTGCGTTGCTGCATGCCGCCCGAGAGCTGCTTCGGAAAATGCCGCTCGAAACCCTGCAGCCCGACCTTGCCGATGAAGCCGCGCGCGATATCGAGCTGTTCCGCGCGCGGCAGGCCACGCTCGCGCAGGCCGAAGCAGACGTTGTCGAGCACCGTCAGCCACGGGAACAGCGTATAGCTCTGGAACACCATGCCGCGGTCGGCGCCCGGCCCTTCGATGCGCCGGCCGTCGAGCTTCACTTCGCCCGAAGTCGGCTCGTCGAGCCCGGCGACGATGCGCAAGAGCGTGCTCTTGCCGCAGCCCGACGGGCCCAGGATGGTGACGAAGTCGTTCTCGTCGACCTGCAGGTCGGTCGCTTGCAAGGCCAGCGTCTCGCCATGGCTCGAATGGAAGGACCGGCTCACGCCGCGAATCGACAGGACGTTCATCTTCCGAGCGCCGCCCAGGGAAAGAGGCGTCGGTTCGTCCACTTGAACA
>JBDTNU010000410.1:0-4087 GCA_039933535.1 Caldimonas sp.
TGCGCGAGCGCGCGGCTCGCTTCTTCGGCGACGTCGATGAAGGCGACACGCGCGCCTTGCGCGGCGAAGGCGGAAACGATCGACGCGCCGATGCCGGTCGCGCCGCCTGTGACGAAGACGGTCCGGTCGCGCAGACTCGGGTAGATCGCCTCGGCGCGAGCCGGTGTGTTTTTGGTGTTGTCGGTCATTGCAGCCTGGGTATCGCACGAACGAATTGCCCGCGCTTCGGGCATCGATGTTCCGTGACAGCATCGGCCGCGTCAAGCACGGGCGGCGAGCGACGAATCGCACGGCGCCGATCTGTAGCATTCGACGTGCGGCCGACCATGGCGGCATGGAGCATCGCGTGACACCTGGGGGCAAAGCCGCCGAAGAGCGGAAACCGGATTTCTCGGCGCACACGCCGATGATGGTTCAGTACCTTCGCATCAAGGCCGACCATCCCGAGACGCTGCTCTTCTACCGGATGGGCGACTTCTACGAGGTCTTCCTCGACGACGCCAAGAAGGCAGCGCGGCTCCTCGGCATCACGCTCACCGCGCGCGGCGCGAGCAATGGCGCACCGATCCCGATGGCGGGCGTGCCGGTGCACGCGGTCGAAGGCTATCTGGCCAAGCTCGTCAAGCTCGGCGAGTCGGTCGCGATCTGCGAGCAGGTCGGCGAGGTCGGCGCGACCAAAGGCCCGGTCGAACGCAAGGTCGTTCGCATCGTCACGCCCGGAACCTTGACCGAGAGCGACTTGCTCGCCGACAAGAGCGACGCATTGCTGTTGGCCGTCGCGCCGGGATCGAAGCAATTCGGCCTGGCCTGGACCGCGCTCTCGAACGGCGAGATCGGTCTGTCTGAATGCACCGCAGCCGAGCTGCCCGGCTGGATCGCGCGCCTGGCACCGGCCGAAGTCCTGGTCGCCGGCGACCTGCCGGATGGAACGTTCGAGTCTGGCGCAACGACGGTCACGCGCCGGCCCGAGTGGCAGTTCGATGCGGCGCTGGGCGCGCGCAAGTTGCTCGCGCAACTGCACGTCGCCTCGCTTGCCGGCTTCGGCGCAGAGGCCCTCACGACCGCGCACGCCGCCGCGGCCGCTCTGCTCAGCTACGCCGAGCACACGCAGGGCCGGGCACTGGCCCATGTGCAGCGCCTGAGCGTGCATCGGGCCAGCGAGCTGGTCGACTTGCCGCCGACGACGCAGCGCAACCTCGAGCTCACGCGGACCCTGCGCGGCCAGGACGCGCCCACCCTTCTCTCGACGCTCGACGGTTGCGCCACCGGCATGGGTAGTCGCGCATTGCGCGCATGGTTGAGCCAGCCGCGTCGCGACCGGCGCGTCGCCACGCAACGCCACGAAGCGATCGAGACCTTGCGCGCTTCCGGTCTCGAAGACCTGCGCGCCGCGCTGCGACATCTTGCGGACGTCGAGCGCATCACCGCGCGCATCGCCTTGCGGCAGGCCCGGCCGCGCGAGCTGGCCGGATTGCGCGCGACCCTGCTCGCGTTACCGCACATTCGCGCCAGCGTGCCGACCGAAGGCTCGCTGCTGCTGGCGATGTGCGCCGGGGCTCTGGAGCTGCCCGGCCACATCGCCTCCCTGCTCACTGCGGCGCTGGCCGCAGAGCCGGCGGCGCTGTTGCGCGACGGCGGCGTCATCGCGCCCGGCCACGACGCCGAGCTCGACGAGCTGCGTGCGATCGGCCGCGGCAGCGACGCCTTCCTGCTCGAGCTCGAAGCGCGCGAGCGAAAGCGCAGCGGCATCGCCAACCTCCGCGTCCAGTTCAACCGCGTCCACGGTTTCTTCATCGAGGTCTCGCAAGGCCAGGCCGACAAGGTTCCCGCCGACTACCGGCGCCGGCAGACCATGAAGAACGCCGAGCGCTTCATCACGCCTGAGCTGAAGGCCTTCGAAGACAAGGCGCTGTCGGCCGGCGAACGCTCGCTGGCGCGCGAGAAACATCTGTACGAAGCCCTGCTCGACGCCTTGACCACGCAGCTCGAGCCGCTGTCGGCGGTCGCCCGTTCGCTTGCGACGCTCGACGCGCTCTGTGCGCTCGCCGAATGCGCGAAGCGCTCCGACTGGTGCCGGCCGCAGTTCGTGCGCGAGCCCTGCATCGATATCGAGCGTGGCCGGCACCCGGTCGTCGAAGCGCGCCTGCAGGAGCGCGGCCTGAGCTTCATGGCGAATGACTGCCGGCTCGACGCCAAGCGCAGGATGCTCGTCATCACCGGTCCCAACATGGGCGGCAAGAGCACCTTCATGCGCCAGGTCGCCTTGATCGTGCTGCTGGCCTCGATCGGCTCCTTCGTTCCCGCGGCGGCGTGCCGGCTCGGGCCCATCGACGCGATCCACACGCGCATCGGCGCGGCCGACGACCTGGCCAACGCGCAGTCCACCTTCATGGTCGAGATGACCGAAGCGGCGGCCATCGTTCACACGGCGACCGAGCATTCGCTGGTGCTGATGGACGAGGTCGGGCGCGGCACCTCGACCTTCGACGGACTCGCGCTGGCGGGCGCGATCGCGCATCAGCTGCACGACCGGAACCGATCGTTCACGCTGTTCGCGACCCACTACTTCGAGCTCACCGACTTTCCGGCGCGGCACGAGCGGGCGATCAACGTCCACGTCGCCGCGGTCGAGACCGGCGACTCGATCGCCTTCCTGCACGAGATCGAGCCGGGGCCGGCGAGCCGCAGCTACGGCGTGCAGGTGGCGCGCCTGGCCGGCATGCCGGCGCCCTTGTTGCGCCAGGCGCGCGCGACGCTCGAAAGCCTGGAGGCCGAGCGCGTCGCCCGCCAGCCGCAAAGCGACCTGTTCGCGGCGGCGCCGGCGCCCGCCGACGCCACGCCCGCCGTGACCGAGTCGCCGTTCGACGCAGCATGGCAGGCGCTCGACCCCGATATGCTCACGCCCCGGGAAGCGCTCGATGCGCTCTATCGCCTCAAGGCCTTGCGGGCGCCGAACAAGGACACTCCATGACTTACTGCGTAGCGGTCAAGCTCGACGCCGGCCTCGTCTTTCTTTCCGATTCGCGAACCAACGCCGGCCTCGACCAGATCAGCACCTTCCGCAAGATGATGATCTACGAGCGGCCTGGCGACCGTTTCATGGTCATGCTCTCCGCCGGCAATCTCTCGATCTCGCAACAGGTGCGCGAGATCCTGCAGATCGAAGAGCTCGACGAGGGCGACAAGCCGCCGGTGACGATCTGGAACGCGACCAGCATGTTCGACGCCGCCCGCGTGCTCGGTTCGGCCATGCGCCGCGTCTTCGCGCAGGACGGCGAGGCCCTGCAGAAGGCCGGCCTCGACTTCAACGCCTCGATGATCTTCGGCGGTCAGATCGGCGACGAAGCGATGCGCCTCTTCCTCGTCTACTCGGCCGGCAACTTCATCGAGGCGACACGCGAGACCTGCTTCTTCCAGATCGGCGAATCGAAGTACGGCAAACCCGTGCTGGATCGCATGATGCGGCCTTCGACGCCGCTCGACGAAGCCGCCAAGTGCGTGCTGGTCTCGATGGACTCGACGCTCAAGTCGAACCTCTCGGTCGGCTTGCCGCTCGATCTCGTGATCTATGAAGTGGGCCATCTCGAGAGCTCGCAGATCGTCTGCATCGACGACCAGAATCCGTACTTCCAGATGATCCGAAACAGCTGGGGCGAAAAGCTGCGCCTGGGATTCGAGTCGATCGACGACCCGCAATGGGACGGTGCGGGCGCGGCGGCGGCGCCCCTGTGCGTGCCCTCGGGGCGCTACGAGGCGATGAGAAAGATCACCAGCCTCGGCGAAAAGCTGGTCTGAGGCCGTCCACCCTGGCGTGACCGGGGGCGGCGCGCCCACCTATAATCGCGCTTTACCACCACGGCATTCGCACTCGATGCGAGCGCCGAACGCGCAATGACCAAGTTCGTCTTCGTCACCGGCGGCGTGGTGTCCTCGCTGGGCAAGGGCATCGCTTCTGCGTCCCTCGCCGCGATCCTCGAATCGCGGGGCCTCAAAGTCACCCTCATCAAGCTGGATCCGTACCTCAACGTCGATCCGGGAACGATGTCGCCGTTCCAGCACGGCGAGGTCTTCGTCACCGACGACGGCG
>JBDTNU010000411.1:0-4079 GCA_039933535.1 Caldimonas sp.
CGAGGAAGAAGCCGACATTCATCGCGTTGGCGCTGCGCTCGTCGAGGTAGACGGCGCGTCGCGTCGCGGGCTCGGCGGCTTCCAGCCGCTTGATCCAGACCGCGTTGTTCCTGGCCGGTTGCAGCGCGATCGAGATGCTCGTCGTCGAAGCGCCGCTGCCGGCGTCTTTCTTTGCCGTCTCGCGGGGTCCGTCGCTTCGTCCGGCCGGCGATGCCGCGGCGACCAGCGGCGCGGGCCGCATCTGGCGTTGCACCGACTTGGCGGCGTTGCTCATGACGTCCGCTTCGACGCGATCGCGGCGCGCGTCCTGCGCCACCCCGAGCGCACCGCGCGTCTCGGCCTTGGCAATGGCCAGCGCGGCCTTCGGCTCGTCCTTCGGAAACTCCCGCTTCCACCAGGCCACGCGCGCCTCGAAGCGCTGCACCACCTGGGCCAGGCGCGCGGCGTCGCTTTGCAAGCGGCCCTTCTGCATCGTCGCGGCCAACCGGTCGTAGGCTTCACGCAAGGCGGGCGGCGGCTCGATCTCGTTGCGGACGTAGTCGTCGATGCGCTCCAGCACGAGCAGCGAGGTTTCGTGCGTGGCAATGCCGAAGCCGCGGCCGAGCTCGCGGATGCGAACCTTGTTCGTGCTCGCCTCGCCTTCGAGCGAAGCCAGCGTCAGGCGTGCCCACTGAACCGCGGCAAGGTGCGAGGTGTTCTGCCGGGCATCGATGCGAACGACGCGGGTCGTGACGCCGCCGTCGCTGCCGCGCAGGCGCAGCGTGAGCTCGGCGTTACGCGCGGTGAGCACGCCGGCGAGCACAAGCCGACCGGCCGTCGCGTGGCGCGATTCGCCCACGATCTGTTTCGCGCCCAGCGCGGAGACGTCGATCAGCTGCGTGCCGCGCGAGAGCAGCATCGAGCTGGCCTGCTCGTGGCTCAGCGACTCCAGGTCGATGCTGCGCCCGCCGCTCGCTTCGGCAAGCGCGCGCAGGGCGGCCGGGTCGCCGCTCGCGGCGCTGTTCACGGCATAGACCGGCACCGGAAACGACAGGCGCCAGGGCTTGCCGTAGTTGGCCAGGCCATCGCTGAACCAGATCGCTTCGGCCGAGACGCCGTCGTGGCGCACCGCGCCGAGCTTGCTCGCGCCGTCGTAGACGGTGGCCTGCAGGGCATTGCGCAACGCCGACCAGTCGCCTTGGCGCACGCTGAAGCGCTCGGGTGCGAATGCGATATCGGCGACGCGAACCAGCGTCACCTCGGAGTTGCCGGCGCGCTTGAAGTAGGCGTCGAGCAGGGCGAGCTCGCGGTCGAACTGCCGCGTCGCGCCCGAGCCCGATGCGTCCCACACGATCTGCACGCTGTGCGGCACCGGCCGCGGCGCCGAATGCTCGCCCACGGGCAAGGTCAGCGCGAAGTAGGTCTCGCCACTACGTTCTTCGGTCGTGACCTCGGCCACATTGCCGCCCGAGGCCGGCACACGAATCCGCAAGGCTTCGCGCGGCAACACAGCGTCGGCGAGCGAGGTGCGGGCGTTGAATCCGCCGTTGGCATCGCGCTCGAACTTCAAGCCGAGCGCGTTGCCGCTTTCGATCACCGGACGCACAGTCGCGCTCGCATAGCGGATCGAGACATCGAGTCGCGACACCGACTTTGCATAGCCGAGCGGCAGCAGAAGCCGCGCCGGCGCGGCTTCGACCAGATGCAGAACCACCGTGCGCGTCTTGCCGGGATTGAGCGGATAGATGCGCAGCTCGTAGTTGTTGCCGAGGGTGGTCTGCAAGAGTCCAGGGTCGACGCGACGCCGCGTGATGTCTTCGAAGACCTGCTCGGCGCGCGCTTTTTCCACCGGCACGGCGTCGCGCAGCTGGCCGTCGACGTCGAGCGCGAAGCCGCTCACGACCTGGCCCGCACCGAGCGGAAACTGGAGCTTGCCTTCGAGAACGCGCGGGTTGGGATTGAAGAACTCCATCTGCACCCGCGTCTCGGCCACGCCGCCGGCGACCTCGACGTCGACCTTCAGCGATTGCAGCCGCACCGGTTGGTCAGCGCCCATGACGATGAGTGCGGGCGGTCGCCAGGCGCTCGGTGGTGAAGCCGCGATCTGCGGCTGCGGTTGGGCCAGCGCGCCCGCCGTCGCGGCCAGGCCGACAGCAAAGGACAGGAGCAAACGGCGGCGGGTGGTGCGTGCGGGCATGGTCGGGTCTTTCGCCAGGGGTGGATCGAGCGAGGCGAGTTCGCCTCGGTGGTGAAACGTGCGGCGCGCGGGTTCGGGGTGAAATGAGCGCGGGCACCGCGAGGGCCGCGCCTAAAATCGTCGGCCAATGAGTTCTTTCCTCCGCTTCACCGATCTCGCTTCGCGCGGTGCGCTGTCCGGCAAGCGCGTTTTCATCCGCTCCGATCTGAACGTGCCGCAGGACGACGCCGGCCGCATCACCGAAGACACGCGCGTTCGCGCATCGCTGCCTTGCATCGCAGAGGCGCTTGCCGCCGGTGCGGCCGTGATGGTCACCTCGCACCTGGGCCGGCCGACCGAAGGCGAGCCGAAAGCGGAAGACTCGCTCGCGCCGGTGGCCGAGCGAATTGCCGAGTTGCTCGACCGCGAAGTGCTGCTGTGCACGAACTGGGTCGATGGCGTGGTGGTCTCGCCGGGTGAGCTGGTCGTGCTCGAGAACTGTCGCCTGAACCGCGGCGAGAAGAAGAACGATCCGGTGCTCGCGAGGAAGATGGCCGCGCTCTGCGACGTGTTCGTCAACGACGCGTTCGGCACTGCGCACCGCGCCGAGGCAACGACCTACGGCATCGCCGAATTCGCGCCCGTCGCCTGCGCCGGCCCGCTGCTCGCCACCGAGATCGACGCGCTGACGAAGGCGCTGGCGCATCCGAAGCGCCCGCTGGTCGCGATCGTGGCCGGGAGCAAGGTCTCGACCAAGCTCGCGATCCTGCAGAGCCTGGCGAGCAAGGTCGACCGGCTCGTCGTCGGCGGCGGCATCGCCAACACGTTCCTGCTGGCTGAAGGCCTGCCGATCGGCAAGAGCCTGGCCGAGCCCTCGTTGGTCGGCGAGGCGCGCGCCGTCATCGACGCCATGCGCGCGCGCGGCGCCGACGTGCCGATCCCGAGCGACGTGGTCACGGCCAAGGAGTTCAAGGCCGATGCGCCTGCCAGCGTGAAGCGCGCCGCCGAGGTCGCCGCCGACGACCTGATCCTCGACATCGGCCCCGAGACCGCGGCCACGCTGGCCGAGGTGTTGAAGACAGCAGGAACGATCGTCTGGAACGGGCCGGTCGGCGTGTTCGAGTTCGATGCTTTCGCGCACGGCACCGAGACGATCGCGCGCGCGATCGCCGCGTCGCCGGCGTTCAGCATCGCCGGCGGCGGCGACACGCTTGCGGCCATCGCCAAGTACGGAATCGAGAAGGAAGTCGGCTACATCTCGACCGGTGGCGGCGCTTTTCTCGAAGTGCTCGAAGGCAAGACCCTGCCCGCGATCGAGATCCTCGAGCGTCGCGCTCGCGAAGAAGGACAGTGATGGAACCGAAAACGCCCCGTGCCACCAAGATCGTCGCCACGCTCGGGCCGGCGTCGAGCTCGGCCGAGATGCTGGAGCGGATGATCCGCGCCGGCGTCGACGTGGTGCGGCTCAACTTCTCGCACGGCACCGCGCAGGACCACATCGACCGCGCCGCGCTGGTCCGCGAGGTCGCGAAGAAGGTCGGCAAGGAGGTCGCCATCATGGCCGACCTGCAGGGGCCGAAGATCCGGGTCGGCAAGATCGAAGGCGGCAAGACGATCCTCGAGCCGGGCGCCGCGCTGGTGCTCGACGCCGCCTACACCGGCCTCGGCACCAGCGCGCGCGTCGGCCTCGACTACAAGGAATTGCCGCGCGACGTGCGGCCCGGCGACACGCTGCTGCTCAACGACGGCCTGCTGCGCCTGACGGTCGATTCGGTGCGCGGCGAAGAAGTGCACACCACCGTCGTGATCGGCGGCGAGCTGTCCAACAACAAGGGCATCAACAAGGCCGGCGGCGGCCTGACCGCGCCGGCGTTGACGGCCAAGGACATGGAAGACATCAAGACCGCGATGAGCTTCCAGTGCG
>JBDTNU010000412.1:0-4077 GCA_039933535.1 Caldimonas sp.
ATGCCGACGTTGCCGGGCTCCCAGGCCTCGACCGGCACCCACGGATGGAGCTTGCGGTAGTAGAGCGCGACCTCGCCCTTGTCGTCGATGACGATGCCCGTGTTGTAGGGGTTGCCGTTCGGGTTGAATTCCATCAACGAGAAGCAGCCCCAGAGCTTGTGCTCGATGCAGACGGCCTTGAATGCCGCGACCTCGGGACCGTCCATGCGGCACATCAGCTCGGGTTTCGTGCTCATCGAGAGGCTGTGGAGGGCGTACTCGGGAAAGACGACAAGATCGAGGCCGCCGTTGTTGCGGCGCGCCTTGCCGACCATCGCGACGATGCGCTCTGCCTGCGCAGTCAACTGCGCGGGCGTCTCCACCACGGGCAGCTGCAGCTGCACGAGGCCGATGACGACGCCGTTCGGCGACTTGTTCAAACCTCCGAGCCCGTTCATGTGCGCTCCTGCTACTTCACCGACGACAGCTCGCCCGGGCTGCCGCGTGCCACGCTGCCGGGGCGGCAGGTGATGACCAGGATCACCAAGGTCAGCACATAAGGCACGGCGCCGAAAAGGTAGTAGCCCTGGCTCACGCCGATCGATTGCAGCGCCGGTCCGATCGCGCCCGCGCCGCCGAAGAGCAGGGCCGCCGTGACGCAGCGCAACGCGCTCCAGCGCGCGAAGATGACGAGCGCGACGGCGATCAGGCCCTGGCCGCTGGAGATGCCCTCGTTCCAGCTGCCGGGATAGAAAAGCGTCAGCGACGCACCGCCGAGCCCGGCGATCGCGCCGCCCGCCGTCGTTGCCGCGATGCGGATCGCGCCCACCGAATAGCCGAGCGCCTTGGTGGCGCTGGCCGAGTCGCCGGCAAGTCGCACCAGGAGGCCCCAGCGGGTGTGCCCGAAGGCCCAGTTCATGGCGATGGCGAGCAGCATGCCGAGCGGCAGCAGCGGATTGATCTGCAGGGCGGCTTGCACCACCGACGAGTCGCTCCAGGTGCCGAGCGGCAGTCCGATCAGTTGCGGCGCCTGCGGCTGGATCAGGGGCTTGCCGAGATAGAACGCGAGGCCGGTGCCGAACAGCATCAGGGCGATGCCGGTGGCGACATCGTTGGTGCGGGGCAGGGTGCAGATCAGACCGTGCAGCAGCGCCAGCGCCGCGCCGGCACCGGCCGCGATCAGCACGCCCAGCCAGGGCGATCCGGTCAGGTAGGCGCCGCCGAAGGCGGCCATCGCCGAAAGCACCAGCACGCCTTCCAGGCCGAGGTTGATGCGTCCCGATTTTTCGGTCAGGCATTCGCCGAGGCTCACGAACAGGAACGGTACGCCGACGCGCAAGGCGCCGCCGACGATGGCCGCGATGAAGGCGATCAAGGTGTCGGACATGGCCGGCTCAGGCGAGCTTTTCCGCCGGCATGACATCGGTCGGACCGGCGCGGCTGCGCAGTCTCTTGCCGACCGCGCTCCAGTCGACGGCGCGCAACGCTTCGCTGGCCAGGATCAGCACGAAGGCGATGCCCTGCAGCACCTGCACCGAGGCGTCGGGAAGGCCGAGCCGGCGCTGCAGCAGGCTGCCGGCGGCACCGAAGCCGCCGAACAGGATCGCGACCGGAATGATCGCGAACGGCGACTGGCGCGCGATGAAGGCGACCAGGATGCCGGCGTAGCCATAGCCGGTGATCAGCGACGCGTTCGCATTGGTATGGATCGCCGCGACCTCGACCGCGCCGGCCAGCCCGGCGCAAGCGCCGCCCGCCGCGCACGCGAGCAGGATGAGCCGGCTGGCCGGCAAGCCGACGAGTTGCGCCGTGCGCGGATTGCCGCCGACGACACGCACCGCGAAGCCGCTCGGCGAGGCCGCGAGCCAGAGGCCGAAGCCGACGCACGCGACGACGCCCATCACGAAGCCCCAGTGCACGTCGGAGCCGCCGATGCCGCCGATCCGTATCGCCTCGACCAGCGATCGCGTCGAAGGCTTGTTGAGCGTCGCGGGATCGCGCAGCGGCCCTTCGACAAGTTGCTTGAAGACGGCGATGGCGGTGTACGCCAGCAGCAGGCTCGAGATCGTCTCGTTGACGCCGCGGTACTGGCGCAGCGCGCCGGCCAGTGCGATCCACGCCGCACCCATCGCGGCGCCGGCCGCGCAGACGAGAACGCTTCCGAAGATGTTCTCGGGCATCGGCATGGCGTAGGGGAGGGCGGCCGCCGCCAGGCCGCCGAGCACGACCGCGCCCTCGCCACCGATGATGATCAGCCCGGCGCGCGCCGGCAGCGCGACGCATAGAGCCGTGAGCATGAGGGGCGCGGCTCGCTGCAGCGTGTTCTGCCACGAGAACCAGTCGCCGAAGGCGCCCTTGAACAGGATCTCCCAGGTCTCGACCGGGCTCACGCCGCCGGCCCAGACGAACAGGCCGAACAGCAGCAGCGCCGCAACCAGCGCGCCGATCGGCAGGCCGATCGAGACCAGGGCGTTGCGCATCGCGTGTCGCCCTTTCGATCAGACCGAGCCGACCACTCCTTCGACGAGGTAGTTCATCTTCTCGAGCTCGGTGTCGGTCTGCTTGATCGTCTTGCCCGCGGGGATGACGACGCCGCCCTTGTTGTCCTTCAGGCCGCCCGCGCCGCCGGTGAAGATGTCGAAGCTGCCGGCGATCATCCTGCCCTTGATGTCATCGGCATTCTTCTTTGCCGCGTCGCTGACCTTCGGGCCGTACGGCGACATCTTGACGTAGCCTTCCTTCAGTCCGCCGCGCAGGAAGTTCGGGTGCGGCTTGCCAGCGAGCGCCGCGTCGACCACGGTCTTGTAGGCGGTGAGCCAGTTCCACTCGGCGCCGGTGAGGTAGGCCTCGGGCGCGAGCTTGGCCTGGCTCGCGTGGTAGCCGCAGACCATCTTGCCGCGCTTGGCGGCGGTCTCGACCACGACCTTCGGACCGTCGACGTGCATGGTGAAGACATCGACGCCCTGGTCGGCAAGGCTGTTGGTGGCCTCGGCCTCCTTGACCGGCATCGACCATTCGCCGGTGAAGATGACGGTGCAGGTGATCTTCGGGTCGACCGAGCGCGCGCCCATGGTGAAGGCATTGACGTTCTTCACCACCTGCGGGATCGGCTTGGCCGCGACGAAGCCGATCTTCTTGCTCTTGCTCATGTGCCCGGCAATCACGCCGTTCAGGTACTGGCACTCTTCGACGTAGCCGAAGTAGCTGCCCGTGTTCTTCGGGTTCTTGTCGGTCCACAGGCCCCCGCAGTGCGAGAAGCGCACATCGGGAAACTTCGGCGCGACGGCAAGCATGTGCGGGTCGAAGTAGCCGAACGACGTCGGAAACAGGACCTTGGCGCCGTCCTGCTGAATCATGCCGGCCATGGTCTTCTGCACCGCGGTCGTTTCGGGGACGTTTTCTTCCTCGACGACCTTGATGCCGGGCATCTTCTTCATCTCGGCCGCCGCCTGGGCCTGCGCCTGGTTGTAGCCGAAGTCGTCGCGCGGGCCGACGTAGATCACGCCGACGGTGAGCGTCTTCGCCTGCGCCAGCGCCCAGGGGGCGAGCGTTGCCAGCGAGCCCGCGGCGGAAAGTTGGACGAGGGCGCGGCGGCGGCTGGAGTCGAGGCGATCGGTCATGGCTGTCCCTTGAGTGGTGGCGTTTGAATCGACTGCCGCGTGTCTTTGCATGGGTCTGGTGCACGTGGCGGTATACCAGCACGCTTTCGCAAGACGTGTGCCACGGCCTGGGACATCTGCCGCAGGGCGACGCGCGCGGCGGCCGGTTGTCCGGACAAGGCCGGGCATCCGTCAATTGCGCCGGGCCCGGGTTGCAAGTACACCTTCGGCCTGCACCAAAACAAGGAGACGACATGACATTCAGCATCGGCCGTGCGGCCCTTCGCGTCCTGGGCTTTTGTGGCGCGGCCCTGCTTGCGACCGCCGCGTCGGCACAGGCGGCACGCACGTTCAGCTTCGCCTACGACCAGCCGCCGACCACGGCCTACGGGATCGCCGGCAACATCTTCGACGCCAAGCTGAAGGAGCTGTCCGGCGGCAAGTTCAGCATCAACCAGTTCCCCGGCGCCCAGCTCGGCCAGGAGCCGCAGATGCTGCA
>JBDTNU010000413.1:0-4075 GCA_039933535.1 Caldimonas sp.
GCACTTCGATCGCCTTCGGCCGCGAGCTGCAGCAGGCGGGTGATCGGCGGCGTGGCGTTGCTCGGGGCGACTGCGTCTGTGGACATAACTGCCAAGCGTAGCTGCGACCCCGGGGCGCGTCCACCCTTTCGGAGGTCGATGCGCCAGCACCGTCCGTTTCGCGGCTGGCGGGGCGTACTCCTCCTCGACGCAACGGGGTTCGTTGCGCGGTCGCGGCGATGTCCGACCAGCGCGCGACCGCCCTCGCCGGTGTTCGCGTCGTCGGCGTCGCGGCCGACACTGCGGCGACCGGGCGCTCTGCGGCAAGGCGGAGCGCGGCAGCAGCCAGCGACGCGGCGCTGCCGCGGCACATAGCGCGCGGCGTCGGTTCGGGGTTCGATGCGAGGCTGACCGCGGGAATGGTCTTGCCGTGAAAAGGGGGCTGTCCGGTCCTGCCGAGCGAATCCGTTCTTACAAGGGACACATCACGAGGATTCACCATGCTCAAGCAACCACAGGCGCCGACCCGCCCTCCGTTTTCGCTCCACCTCCGCGTGGGTGCCGTCGTGGCAGTCGCCGCCGCGCTGGCGCTTGCCGCTTTCCTGGGTGCCCAGGAGGGCGCTACACCGGGCATGCTGGCGCGAGCCTTCGAACAGGCGAATGACCAGACCGGCCGGGAGATGACCGTGCTGCCCGCGAGCAAGACCGAGCCGCGCTTGCCCGAGATATATCGCGTCATCCGGCCCGCGGGCATGGGCGGTGAGGCGCCGCCGATCCCTCCTTCGGAGACATGGCCGGCATCGTGATCGTCCGCTTCGCCGGCAACGGCTGGGACAACCGCAACGCAAGATTGCTTGCCGGCTGCGAGACCGGCACCTTATTCTTCGTCCTCAACCACGGTGCCGAGGCAATGATCCGGGATTCGGTCATCGACTGGCAGGAGCTTTCAGCGCTCTACGAGAAGGCCGATGAGCTCGATGCAGCCGCTCTTTCCGCGTGGCTGACGCAGCTTCGCTCCCGCAAGCACCGTCTCGTGACCCAGCTCGAGCGCATGCTCGACGCTCGCGAACGTGTCGTGACCGGCGGGTTCCTCGACGTGCTGCCGAAGCTCGAGGGCGCGGCCGCGCCGGGGTTCGAGTCCGAGTGGGCCGAAGGCAGTGGGATCGGCGCCTATCGGCTGATCCGACACGTCGGTTCTGGCGGCATGGCCGAGGTCTGGCTCGCCGAACGAGCCGACGGTGCCTTCGAGCGTCAGGTGGCCATCAAGCTGCTCTTCAACCACCCGTCGCGTTCGCAGCGCGAGACCTTTGTCGAGCGCTTCAAGCGCGAGCGCGACATCCTTGCCTCGCTGCATCACCCGAACATCGGCGGCCTTCACGACGCCGGCGTGACCGCCGGCGGGCAGCCGTGGCTGGCGCTCGAGTATGTAGAGGGCATCCCGATCACCGCCTGGTGCGACACGCGTCGGCTCACGATCGAAGAACGGGTCAAGGTGTTCCGCCAGGTGCTGCTGGCGGTCGAGCACGCGCACGCCAACCTGATCATCCATCGCGACCTGAAGCCTTCGAACATCCTGGTCACGGGTCAGGGCGAGGTCAAGCTGCTCGACTTCGGGATCGCCAAGCTGCTGTCGGTCGGCAACGACCACTTGCTCGACACCGCGCTGACGCATCAGGGCGGTCGGCCCCTCACCCTGCAGTACGCGAGCCCCGAGCAGCTCGACGGGCGTCCCCTCACTACCGTCTCGGACGTGTATTCGCTCGGCGTCGTTCTCTACGAACTGCTGTGCGGTGCCCGGCCGTACGACGGTGAGCGCCTGCGCTCTGCCGCCCGGCTCGAGAGCGCCATCCTCGCTGGCGACCTGATGCCGCCGAGCCGTCAGGCCGCGAACACCGGACGTTGCACGCCGCACGGCATCAGCGCGAAGGCGCTCTCGCAAACGCTTTCCGGTGATCTGGACGCCGTCTCCGGCAAGGCGTTGAGCGGCGAGATCGCACGCCGCTATGCCTCGGTCGAAGCCTTGCGCAACGACCTCGATCGCTGGTGCGAAGGCCGTCCGGTGCTCGCGCGGCCGGCCAGCGCCGGATACCGTGCGCGCAAGTTCTACCTGCGGCACAAGCTCGGCGTCTGGTCGGGCGCGATCTCGGTGTCGGCGGTGCTCGGCCTCACGATCGCGACCGTGGTTGCCGGGCTGAAGGCGCAGAGTGAGTCGGTGCGGGCGATCGCCTCTCGCGATTTCGTGGTCGAGCTGTTTCGGCTGGCTGATCCGGAGAATTTACGCGGCCGGCAGATGAGCGCCGGCGAACTGCTCGATGCGGGGCGCAAGCGCGCGCTCGAGACCCTGGCCGGCCAGCCCGGACTGCAGGCAGACGTGTTGCACCAGATCGGTGTGATGCAAGGCTACGCGGGAGATTTTCGGCGTGCTGACGAAAACCTTGCGCAGTCCGCCGACCTCTTCGCCCGCGAAGGGCGCGAGCGCGAGTGGGCAATAGCTCAATTCGAATTGGCGGACAACGCCTTCTACCTTGGCGACATGGCACGGGCCAGCGCTGCCATCGAAGCGGTCGGCGCTCGCCTCGCGCGATTCACGGGCGACGATGACGTGCTTTCTCGCTATTGGGGAGGCAAAGGCGTCGTGTCCAGCTCGTCGCGCCATTTCCCTCAGGCGATCGAAGAGCTGACTCGAGCGATGGGCTTCGCGACCCGCGCCCGCGCGCCGGATCACGGCGACACGATCGATGTACTGCGCAGCCTCGCCCTTGCATACAGCCAGTCGGGTCGATACGCCGAAGCGCTGGCCCAGCTCGAAGACGCGGCTCGTCGCGTCGGCGGCAATTCCGCCGCTGGTGAGCGTGACGTCTTCGCCGTTCACTCCGATCTTGCGATCACCACCATCCAGGCGGGGCGCTACAAGGGCGGTATCGAGCGACTGCGTAGCCTGATCTCACGCTGCGACACGAGTCTCGGAAGTCACGACGACCATTGCGTCGTTCTCGCCAACTACCTGGCCTGGCTTGCAATGCGCCTGGACGATCGGGCGACGCGGACCGAGCTGCTGCCGCGACTGCTCGCGGCAGCAGCCAATGATGCGTCACCGCGACGTCAGGCAAACAGCGCCAACATGGCAGGGGAAATCCTTGCCGCGGACGGCGGCCTCGCGGCTCGTCCTGAACTTCGTGTCCAGCTGTTGAAGATCGCGCAGACCGATACCTTGCCGACGCGAGAACGAACGAGGGCACTGCTGTGCCTGGCGCAGGATGCGCTGCGCCAGGCAAGACCGGGCGAGGCAGAGCTTTGGGCGAATCAAGCACTGGATTTTCAGGCGTTGGTGGCTGACGCCGATCCCGACCTGATCGCGAGCGGCAAGCTTCTGCGCGGCCTGGCTCGTCATGCGCAATCGCGCGATGGCGAGGCACTCGTCGATGTGCGGAGCGCCGTGCGGGATCTGGGGGCGGCTCTCGGCGCGGGCCACACGCTCGTCGCACTCTATCGATGCAATGAAGTCACCATCTTGCGTGACCTTGGCCGGCGCGAAGAAGCGGTGCGCGAACTCGAGGGAATCCTTGCCGTTCTGACGCCCGTGATCGGCGACGCACCGATCGGCAAACGCTTGCGAGACCTGCTTGTCGCGTCGAGAGGCCAGCGCAACAATGATTCGAAGGTGGCGGCCGGAGAAGAGCTCTTCTTCTGATGGCCGCCGCCGCGTTCCCTGCACAGCAACTGACAAAGGAGGATCCCCGTGGCCAGATCACCTGCAAAGAAGGCATCGAAATCGGTTGGTTCGGCGAAGGCGAAGAAGCCGACGCTCAAGCAGCTGATTGCAAGAACGAACACTATCGCCGACAAGGTTGCGGAACTGCTCGGCGAGCTGCGTCAGCTCGACCAGAAGGGATTCGTCATCACGACCCTGGTTTCCGGCAAGAGCAAACAGTTGTGACTGCGGGTCGGACGTGAGCGGGCTTGCGTTCGACGGCTGATGCTCTTCATCGCTGCATCAAAACTCAGTGGAGGACCCGTGCAATGACTGAACGGTCCGACCGTCCTCGCAAGATCGACGTGGGCATCACACTCGGCCGCGCCGGCACGCCCTTCGACG
>JBDTNU010000414.1:0-4074 GCA_039933535.1 Caldimonas sp.
AGAACATCTTCGACCGCTACGTCACCTACGCCGACTACTGGATCCAGGACCAGGAATACCGCGACACCGACACCGGCGAGGTGTTCGACCGCGCCCAGCTGAACTCCGAGCTCGAGAAGATCGAGAAGCCCGCCGGCATCTCGAACCCGAAGGACTTCCGCAACGAGATCGTCAACTTCGTGCTGCGCGCGCGTGCCAACAACAACGGCAAGAACCCGCTCTGGACCAGCTACGAGAAACTGCGCACGGTGATCGAGAAGAAGATGTTCTCGAACACCGAAGAGTTGCTCCCGGTGATCAGCTTCAACGCCAAGGCGAGTGCCGACGAGGCGAAGAAGCACGAGAACTTCGTCAACCGGATGGTCGAGAAAGGCTACACGTCGAAGCAGGTTCGGTTGTTGTGCGAATGGTATTTGCGGGTGAGGAAGAGCTCCTAGGAAGCCGCATGCTTCAGCAGATCATCGACCGTCGCCTCGCGGGCAAGAACAAGTCGATCGGCAATCGCGAGCGCTTCCTTCGCCGCTATCAGGGCCAGGTGCGCGATGCGGTTCGGCGCGCCGTCGACAAGCGCGGCATTCGCGAGATCGAGCAGGGCGAAGACATCCATCTTCCCAAGCGCGATATCAGCGAGCCCGCGTTCGGCCATGGCAAGGGTGGCGCGCGCGAGATCATCCACCCCGGCAACCGAGAGTACGTGCGCGGCGATCACATCGAGCGGCCGCAGGGCGGCTCGGGCAGCGGCAGCGGCCAGGGCCAGGCCGGCGAGTCCGGCGAGGGAGAGGACGACTTCGTCTTTCACCTCACCAAGGAAGAGTTCATGCAAATCTTCTTCGATGACCTGGCCTTGCCGCGCATGATTCGCAGCCAGCTCGTCGAAACGCCCGAGATGAAAAGCCAGCGCGCCGGCTATTCGAATTCGGGAACACCCAGCAATCTCTCGGTGATCCGCTCGATGCGCGGCGCGATCGGTCGCCGCGTGGCGATCGGGTCCGGTTCGCGCGCCGAGCTGGCGACCCTGCTCGCCCGGCTCGCCGAGCTTCCCGAACTTGGCGGCGACGCGGCCGAAGTGCTTGCCCGCGAAGAGTTGCAGGTGCAGATCGCGGTGCTGCGCAACCGCCTGGACCGCATTCCTTACCTCGATCCGATCGACCTGCGCTTTCGCAATCGCGTGCGGCTGCCGGTGCCGACGGCCAAGGCGGTCATGTTCTGCCTGATGGACGTCTCCGGGTCGATGGACGAGGCGAGGAAGGATCTGTCCAAGCGCTTCTTCATCCTGCTCTACCTGTTCCTGACGCGCCACTACGAGAAGATCGAGCTGGTCTTCATCCGCCACCACACGCAGGCGCAGGAGGTCGACGAGGAGAACTTCTTCCATGCGCGCGAGACCGGCGGCACCGTCGTCAGCTCCGCGCTGGTGCTGATGGAGGAGATCGTGCGTGCGCGCTTCAACCCGGGCGAGTGGAACATCTATGGCGCCCAGGCGAGCGACGGCGACAACTGGCACCACGACAGCGGCCGCTGCCGCGAACTGCTGAACGATCGCCTGCTGCCGCTGGTGCGCTACTTCGCCTACGTGCAGGTGGCCGAGGAAGAGCAGAACCTGTGGGAGGAGTACACCCAGCTGCAGGAGCTGCACGCGCACTTCGCGATGCGCAAGGCCACCAGCGCCGATCAGATCTACCCGGTCTTCCGCGACCTGTTCCGCAAGGAAGGGGTGCAGGCCGCATGACCGCCACGGACCGTTCCCGGGGTGAATACCGGAGGGCGCAGCCCGAAGGGGGCCCATCGGGCCTCGTCGAGCCGCTGCCGTTGCCGCGCCGCCCGGACCAGCACCTTCCGGGGCCGAGCGACTGGTCGTTCGACCTCGTCGAGCAGTACCACCGCGTCATCCGCGACACCGCCGAGCGCTTCGGCCTCGACACCTACCCGAACCAGCTCGAGGTCATCACCGCCGAGCAGATGATGGACGCCTACGCGTCGGTCGGCATGCCGGTGAACTACCGGCACTGGAGCTACGGCAAGGAGTTCATCGCCAACGAGCGCAGCTACCGGCGCGGCCAGATGGGCCTGGCCTACGAGATCGTCATCAATTCCGACCCCTGCATCAGCTACCTGATGGAGGAGAACACGACCGCGATGCAGGCGCTCGTCATCGCCCACGCGGCCTACGGCCACAACAGCTTCTTCAAGGGCAACTACCTTTTCCGCCTGTGGACCGACGCGTCGTCGATCATCGACTACCTCGTCTACGCGCGAAACTACATCGCCGAATGCGAGGAGAAGCATGGCATGCAGGCGGTCGAGGACACGCTCGACAGCTGCCACGCGCTGCAGAACTACGGCGTCGACCGCTACCACCGGCCGAGCAAGATCTCGCTCGCCGAGGAGCTGGCGCGCAGGACCGAGCGTCAGGCCTACGCGCAGACGCAGGTCAACGACATCTGGCGCACGCTGCCGCGGCGCGCCGAGCGGCCCGGCGAGGCCGACGAGAGCAAGCGTTTCCCGAGCGAGCCGCAGGAAAACATCCTCTACTTCATCGAGAAGAACGCGCCGCTGCTCGAACCGTGGCAGCGCGAGGTCGTTCGCATCGTCAGGAAGATCGCCCAGTATTTCTATCCGCAGCGGCAGACGCAGGTGATGAACGAGGGCTGGGCGACGTTCTGGCACCACCTCCTGCTGAACACGCTCTACGACGAAGGCCATCTCACCGACGGCGTGATGATCGAGTGGCTGAAGTCGCACACCAACGTGATCTTCCAGCCGCCGGTCGGCCACCCGGCCTACGGCGGCATCAATCCGTACGCGCTCGGCTTCGCGATGTACACCGACCTGCGACGGATCTGCGAGCACCCGAGCGACGAGGACCGCGAGTGGTTTCCGCAGCTCGCCGGCACGCCCTGGCTGCCGGCGCTGCACCACGCGATGCGCAACTTCAAGGACGAGAGCTTCATCGGCCAGTACCTCTCGCCCAAGGTGATTCGCGACCTGCGTTTGTTCGCCATCCTCGACGACGAGCACGATGAGCATCTGCGCGTCTCGGCGATCCACGACACCGCCGGCTACCGCCACGTGCGCGAGGCCTTGTCGCGTCAGTACGACCTCGGCTCGCGCGAGCCCGACATCCAGGTTTGGAGCGTCGATCTGCGTGGCGACCGGTCACTGACCTTGCGCCACACGCGACACAACAACCGGCCGCTGCACGAAGGCGCACAGGAAGTGCTCAAGCACGTCGCGCGGCTCTGGGGCTTCGGCGTCAACCTCGAGAGCGTCGACTCCTACGGCGACGTGACGACGCACTGGTCGATCACCGCTTCCGAGCTCGAGCGGGCGTAGCCGGATCTTCGCGCTAGAGCGCGAAGATCTTGCCGGGATTCATGATGTTCTTCGGGTCGAGCGCTCGCTTGATGGTGCGCATCATCTCGAGGGCGCCGGAGCCGGCCTCGCTCACCAGAAACCCCATCTTGTGCAGGCCGACGCCATGCTCGCCGGTGCAGGTGCCGTCCATGGCCAGCGCGCGCATGACGAGCGCCTCGTTGAGCCGCTCGGCGGCCTCGCGCTCCTCGGGCTTGTTCGGGTCGACGAGATAGGCGACGTGGAAATTGCCATCGCCCACGTGGCCGACGATGTAGTGCTGGACGCCCGCGGCAACCGCTTCGTCCGAGGCCTGCACCACCGATTCGGCCAAGCGCGAAATCGGTACGCAGGTGTCGGTCGTCACGGTGCGGCAACCCGGCTTCATCTGCATGCCGGCGAAATAGGCGTGATGGCGCGCCGTCCAGAGCCTCTTGCGCTCTTCAGGCGTGGTCGCCCACTGGAAGCCGGATCCACCATGTTCGCTGGCGATCTCCTGCACGGTCGCGGCCTGCTCGGCAACGCTTGCCTCGCTGCCATGGAACTCCATCAACAGCATCGGCGCTTCTGTCATCGAGAGCTTGGCGTGCCGGTTCACGGCCTCCACGGCAAAGCGATCGAGCAGCTCGCAGCGAGCGATCGGGATGCCCATCTGGATGATCTGGATGGTCGTGCGCACCGCCGCGTCGATCGAAGGGAAGGTGCAGGTCGCCGCCGACATCG